>CALBJU010000085.1 GCA_937893205.1 uncultured Bacteroidota bacterium | reverse complement strand
ACTTCAGTAGATACATGAACAGATTTTGTCTCTCATTGCTGGTCTTGATGACGTTTGCCGGTCTGGCCCATGCGCGTCAGGATGTGATTCTTCCGGACCTGGTGCCCAGAGAAATCGAGATCACGGGTAATCTCAGCATTATTTTTCCGAACCTGCGGCGCCAACCCATTGTCGGATTTAACCCACCGCCGCGTGTGCCGGATATATCTCCGGATCGGCGTCCCTTCACAGAGGCCTACAAACAACCCAGCGCGGACCTGCCTCCCAGTCCTCTCGTCGCCCCGGAGCCACCAGATGTCGCCGCGATTTCCAGAAGGCTGCCCTTATCCGGAGTAATTGATGTATCAGCCGGGCGGTATCTGGACCGGTCTGTCTCTGCTGACGTTACGCTTCTATCGAGTGAAAAGACCACTGCCCTTCTACGTGGCCGGTATTTTGGGACGGATGGGCACGACGTGACGGTAGGAGGACAATCAGTAAACTCTGGCCGGAATATATTTGACGGTTCTCTCGAGCTGGAAAGGAGAGCGGGGCCCGTTACGATTGGTGTTTCCGGAAGTGCGTTTAGCCGTTCTTACAGGCTTTTTGGCGCAACACCTACCCCCGGCGTTTTATCGAAAATATCTCCTAAGCGAAGATTTTCGGGCTTTGACGGCACACTTTCACTCAATTCATCCCCGGGCTCTCGAGTTACGTTACGTTCATCGGTGACCGCCGGACGATCTCACATGGACACCCAGGTGTTCGATCCAGCGTTGAGAATTGACCCGTCCACCGATTCCGACGAAGGATTCATAAATGTGGCGGCGTTGCTCTCAATACCCGTCCGCGATGGAAGTATTGACATCAGTGGACACGGAACGTCTTCAGGGCTGGATGAAAATTCGTTTCCGGGTACGACCGTAAAATCCGGGCTGGTACAAGTAGCTCTTCGATATCTGTATTCTAGCAAAATGGAGCTCCTAATCGGAGGAGCCGTCCTCGGATTCAGCTCAGAGCCTCAGGGTGCAAGTCCCCAATCACGCTCCCTCTCCTATTTCGCGCCGGTGCTTCGAGCAACCTATTTTCTTTCTTCGTCTGTCCAGCTTGATGCGGGGACGAGTCCGAACCTCGACGGATCGCTAATGAAAGATGTCATGATGCTTTCACCCTTCTTGATGGACGAACCATCTCTGCTTCCGTCCTTGACATCTATCGATGCCAACGTCGGAATTCGTGTGCAGACCGAGCTATTCAGCGCTTCCGCCAGGGCGGGCTGGCGAGACCGACCGTATTTCAGATATCCGGTCCAAAGCGATGTTTCCGTTCGCGGCTATCTCGCAGGTTACTCTGCCTTGGGATACGCGGCTACCGACGAATACTACGCAACCGGTGATATATCCGTGATATTCAGCCCTGGTATTCAGGCCGGAGTAGATTTTACCACCCGAAATGCCAGTGTGTCTTCTACAAATATGGATGTGCCGTACCTGTCTCCCTTGATCATCGGGGGATTCGTTGTGGCTGGCATGATGGACGGTGATCTCGAAATGAGGCTACGCGTTGAACACGAAGCTTCAAGAACGATGGACATCGGTGCGACCAATAAGGTACCTGCGATGACAAATGTCCATCTCAGTGGCTCGTATTTCTTTCACGACAATTACGGCTTCACGGCCGGAATCCGGAATTTAGGATCCGGACCCAAGTTTTGGGACGCGTACGAATTTGAATCGAATGCATTCTATCTGGGAGCACGCTATCGCTGGTAACCGACAATAATGTATCCTTGCACTTATCTTTCACCCAGCTTTTCTGCCAGGCTCAGAACGTCACTCTAGGACACCCTTTTGGACAATAAGAATACCATTGGTCGCATCATTTCTAAGGCCCTCCTCTCTGGTCGAGACGTGGATCTGCCCGGTTTGGGAATCCTGAAGGCTCAAGACATCGCGGCTCGACGGGAAAGTAAAAAAAAAGGATCGACATGGCATGCACCACGTGTGGCGTTTGTGCTTACCCGTGATTCCAGTAGCCAGGACGAGGGCTAGAGCTTATGCGAGAACTCATCTCTCTCAGCAATCTCCTTCTGGAGGAAAACGAGCTCACCAAAGAGCAATCTGAGCGGATCGCTCAGGAGTGGATTCAGGACATTGTCGATGATTTTGGCCGTTCGGGGTCGAGTGACATTTCAGGTCTTGGAACCTTCCATCAGAGAAAAGCCGGTGCCATATTTACTCCGGATGACGGATTGGCGCTAGCGAATCTCCTCCCACCCATTCCAGGATTCTCTAAGCCTCTCGAAACCACTCCCGAACCAGTCGCTACGATTCCAGCGGAGCCCGAAGCCGCCGATTCTGAACCGGATGTGGAACCCAAAACAGCGCCGGCAGCTGTAGTAGCGGACCCAGAAGTGCGGGAAGCTGTCGTTTCCGAGGTGGAAGCCGCGGGCGAGGAACACGCAGAGGCAGAAGTTGAAGCCGCGGATGAGTCAGAGGCGGAGGCCCCGGTTGAGACTGACAAGGAGAAAGAGACTGAGACTGAGGCTGAGGCTGACACTATAGCTGAAACGAAGAAAGCTCTCCGATCGCGCACCCCTAACCGCCGGCCACAGAGCAACCCCCGAGCCGCCCTGATGATTGGGTCATTTATCGGTTTAGTTGTGATTTCCACCCTGATCTACGTGTTTGCGTTTCAGTCTACCAATTCTGACATCGTTCCCGACCAGGAAGTGATCTCAGCCACGGCAACTCCTGCAACTCCTGCAGAAGGTGTAGATGAGACCCCATCCTCTCTTGATGCTGGAAGCGAGAACGACAATGCGAACGATGATCCCTCAGAGCAAGTACAGGTAGCCTTGGACCCACCCGTTACCGTAGCCTCCGTCGATGATACCCCGGGGAATACCTTCACACGAGACACCAACGGCTATACCTTAATGGTGGGATCTCACCTGACCCGAGCACAGGCCCGAAGCTCCATTAATTCATATTCGTCTTTAGGGCTACCCCTGGGTGTCCTCGAATACCAGACCGACGAGGTCACTCGTTATCGCATGGGGGTGGGGATCTTCCCGACCGTTAATTCAGCGGTAGAAGCTCTCGAGTCCATGCAAGGGCAATTGCCCGATGGAGCTTGGGTTTTTCGGATACGCTAGAACAATCTTTTAATCTTTCGAATGAACCATATGACGAGGCTTCAAGTGCTTCAGGATATCAACACGACCGATATCGACAGTCTCCAAGCCGTGTCGGACACGGCCGTAGTCAGCCAGCTGGATATAATCATGCAGGCTGGCTGGATCATGATTCCGATCCTCCTCCTTTCCCTCCTCACTATCTATTTGTTCGTCGAGAGAATGTTAACCCTCCGACGCGCGGAGACAAACAAGGTGGAGATCATGGCTCGCATCCGGGAGTACGTGAACAGCGGAAATATCCACGGAGCCCAAGCTTATTGCGAGGTGCAGGCCAAGCCTCTTACTCGAATTCTGGCGCACGGCCTGGAGCGTCTGGGAAGACCCATCTCTGAAATCCAGGACGCCGTAAATGCAGCGGGAAAACACGAGGCGTTCGAGCTCGAGCGCAGGATGGACATTCTGGCGAGCATAGCTGGTATCGCACCCATGCTAGGCTTTCTCGGCACCGTCACAGGAATGATCGAAGCGTTCCAGCAGATACAGAGTCTTCAGGGAAATGTTAATCCGAGTGTTCTTGCAGGAGGAATCTGGGAGGCCCTCGTCTCGACCGCCGCCGGATTGATTGTTGGGATTTTGGCATTCTTCCTCTACAATTTCTTGCTGAGTCGCATCAATCGTCTCGTCAATGACATGGAGCAGTCCGCTACCGAGTTTATTGATCTGCTCCAGACACCAGCGTCGGAATCCTCTCCACAACCTTCCGGTTACGGAAACAGCTTCTAGAATCGATGTCTCTCAACTTTACCACTCAGCGAACTCCGTTGAAAACGTTCAGTCAGGCGGGCCTTGCTGATATTGTATTCCTGCTGCTGATATTTTTCCTCCTGACAAGTAGCTTTATTCCGCAGTTCGGAATTGAAGTGACATTGCCACGGACACAGGCCGCTGCGCCTACGACGAGTCAGTACATATCTGTCGCAATTACGAGTAGTGGGACGTTCTTTGTTGAGCAGCAACAGGTTAGCAGAGATGGTCTCATCAATGCCATTCAGCAGTCGCTCGATGGAAGGACTGTTCTCGTTCTTCGAGCCGATGAAAATTCGCAGATCAAACATCTCGCGACGGTTGCCAGTGCCGCGAGGGCGCTGAACCTGCGCTTTCTTATGGCAACAGATCAGTCATCAGCGACCAGATTTAACCCGTAGTCAATGCCAGACTCGTCTGTAGCGCAGCGCCTCTGACAGGTGAAGTGGAGAGGCAAGTGTTGCGCCGTCCAGTGCTGCGATGGTCTTGCTTACTTTTTTAATACGCTCCATCGCGCGCATGGAGAGTCCCAGTCTCCCAACTGCCCGATTCAACAGGACCGCGGTATCCCCTTGCAGTGCTCCGGTCGAAGTAGATATTGGACTTGCGCCCAAGAGCTCCCTTGCTTTCTGGACCCGTTCTTTTATGTCCACCGAGTGCATCCTTGCGTCTTTTCTTTCGCGAGTTGGATCAACCGGAACCATAAAAACCTGCATGTCGATTCTATCCATCAGTGGCCCACTGACTTTTCCTCGATACTGCATTCTCTGACGCGGATGACAGGTACAGGATGCTCCGACTACACCAGAGAAGCCACATGGGCACGGATTCATCGCCCCGATGAGTTGAAATCTTGCCGGATAGCGGACCGGACCCTGAGCTCGTGAAATGATGACCGATCCCTCCTCCAGTGGCTCCCGGAGGCTTTCGAGCACGGATCTAGAGAATTCTGCCAGCTCATCCAGAAAAAGTACGCCCTCGTGTGCGAGTGAGACCTCTCCAGGCAAAACCGGGTTACCCCCACCGATCATTCCCGCCATCGAAACCGAATGATGAGGAGCTCGAAATGGTCGGCTTCCGAGCAGGCCACCCTGCCCCAGCCCCCGGAGCGAGTGGATACATGTCGCATCGAGCGCCTCCTGAGAAGTCCAGTCGGGTAAAATGGAGGGAAGTCTTCTGGACAACATGGTTTTTCCGCACCCAGGTGGACCGATCAGCAACAGATTGTGTCCACCCGTCGCGGCTACCTCCATCGCTCTGATTGCTCCCTTCTGTCCGACGACATCACCGAAGTCCATGGTGTACTGTGCCTCTTGCCGTCCATTCAGGAGGGGTGACTCTTTTTGCGGCTCCGAACGCCCACTCAGAGCACGAATGGCTTCTCCCAAGGACGCTACGCCGAAGGCTCGAATTCCGTCCAACACCATGGCTTCTGCCACATTGCCCTCAGGAACGATAAAGGTGGTGCATCCACGATTCATCGCACCATTAAGCGCCGCCAGGATGCCGCGAACAGGACGAACGCTACCGTCCAGGGCCAATTCTCCCATGATGAGAGTCTTCTCGAAATTCTCTATCCCGAGGATAGTACCGCTGGCGACCAATATTCCAAGCGCAATCGGAAGATCAAATGAGGTACCCTCCTTTCGGACATCGGCCGGTGCCAGATTTATGGTGATGGCGCCACGCGGGAAATCCAGGCCCTCAGCCAGAATAGCCGCTCTAATTCTATCAAGTGACTCTCTGACCGCGGCATTCGGCAGGCCGACAACCGTATGTCTCGGTATTCCCCGGATAATGGAGATCTCAATTTCTACCGACACGGTATCAAATCCAGTAGCAGCACTCCCAAGCAATCGACAATACTTCTGAACTCGACTCAAGATGTGGAACCGTTGGGTAAAATCTCCGCCTTACAGACCCTCGAACACTCAACGAATAACTCTTGGCGATTGGATCGCTGCCCGCTCCACACGTAGATTTCCCTCGCACAGGTTCAAGTGAACATCAGCCATTGACTGACTGACGCATGCGATTTGGAATAACAGGAAATACACAGAAAGAAGGCCTCTGGAATCCAGTAGCCGACCTCATCTCGTTTCTCGAGGAAAGCGCACATTTGGCTGTGCTGCACCCGAGTATCGAGCGAGGACTGCTGGATCGAGATCTGATTTCAAAAGGAGCATTCCATGCCGAGTCCGTCGATGATTTCTTTGATCGATCTGATGTGATACTCTCGTTTGGTGGCGATGGAACACTTCTCAATACGGTCGCAGAGCTTGGTACACGAGAGATTCCGATTCTCGGGGTGAACCACGGCCACCTGGGGTTTTTGGCTAATGTTGAAGGGGCCGAACTGGTAGGCAGGATTGAAAATCTCACAAATGGTGACTATGTCGTGGATCAGCGTCTCGTGCTGCATGCGGAGCTCGACTCCGAGCGCGAACTTATGCTCCCCTATGCTCTGAACGAGTTCACAATACAGCGATCGGGCG
>CALBJU010000084.1 GCA_937893205.1 uncultured Bacteroidota bacterium | reverse complement strand
ACTTTCTTGCCTTTGAATTGCTCCTTTCGCTTGAGGAGAGCGCCCACACCAAGGGCTCCTGAACCCTCGACCACCAGGCGATGCTGCTCAAAGAGAAGTCGGATGGACTCTTCGATTTCCGCCTCGGTGAGCAACATGATTTCGTCAACATGTCGGAGGCACAAGTCCAGCGTGATGGTGTCCTTGTCCACATTTCCCGCACAGGTGTCGGCGAGCGTCGGAAGCGTATCCATCGTTACCATCTGACGGGTTCGCCAGGACTCGTACATAACGGGCGAGTTTGCAGGAGAGACCCCATAGACCTCGATTGCTGGATTGAATGACTTCAACCAGCCTCCTGACCCGGTCAGCAGTCCACCCGCACCGCATGCGAAGAAGGCGGCATCGACATCCGGAAGCTGCTCGGAGATCTCGTATCCGCACGTTCCCTGTCCACCGACCACCATGGGATCGTTGTAGGGGGACACGTAAATCTTGTCCTCCGTCTCACCGACTCGGCGTGCCTCCTCCTCGGCATCCCATGCAAACTCCCCATGAACGACGAGATCCAGGCCGTGAGATCTCAACAGATCCATTCGAGAGTCCTCCATGTCGCGGGCCACATAGATGGTTGCACGGCGATTTCGAATTCGCATCGCTTCTGCCACGGCCAGGGCGTAATTCCCGGTAGAGGCCGATACCACGCCCTTGTCCAGCTCTTCTTCAGTAAGCGAGAGAATCTTGTTGATCGCGCCGCGAAACTTGAAAGACGCCGTCCGCTGCATCAGATCCAGCTTGAGCCAGACCTCTCCCTCGATCAGATTGCTCAGATACAGAGAGTATTCAAGCGGGGTCGGTGAGAGGTATTTCCGGCTTCTCTCGTACGCTTCGCGCACCAGCTGAGGTACATCCAGCTCTTGTGAAACTTCAGGCATCATATGGGCTCTGCGGGGTTTAACACGTCGTTGACCATCTTGGCAATCTGGATATCCTGGATTGCTACTCCGGTCAGGTCTGCTACGGTAATCTGATTGTCGTCGGTTCGGCCGATTTCCGGGTTCTTGATGACGTTTCCGAGCTCAAGAAAAGCGTCAGCGTCCATCAGACCGTCTCGGACCGGGTAAAAACACTCTCCGTGATTGACACACTGGGAAATGCTGTCCGCAACGACTCGATCAGCCTTTGCGAGGATCCCTGCTTCCAGCTCCTGTTTGCCATGATCATCCGAGCCCATCGCCGTGATATGCGTTCCCTCACGGACCTGATCTGCCCGAATCAACGGCTCTCTCGCCGATGTGGTGGTGACGATGAGATTGCACTTCGAGACCAGCTCATCGATATCTGCAGCTGATTTGAGATCCAATCCCCACTCCTGAATCCCTTCCTTCGCTCGTAGATCCTCGATCATCTGTTGAACCTTGGTTTCATCCCTTCCCCAGATGAGGCAGCTTCGACAGTCCACGACGCCATGCAGCATTTCCAACTGCATTCTCGCCTGGACGCCGGTACCGACGATGCCAATATGGCGGACGTTTTTTGGAGCGAGATGTCTCGCGGCCACGGCTCCCGCAGCAGCGGTGCGCATATCGGTCAGCCAGCACTCGTCATGGAGAATCAATTTGATCTGTCCGGATTTCTGGCTGAAGACCAGAATCACTCCGTCGGCGACAGGAAGGTCGAGTTCGGCATTATTGTAGAACCCGGATGCCATCTTGAGAACATAAAAGTTGTCGTCTTTTACGTAGCCATATTTGATGTGAACGTCTCCCGGGGGCTCCTCAAAATGCAGGAAACCGACGGGCGGAACGACCACCCGACCCTCAGAATAGAGAACGAATCCGGCTTCGATTTCCTGGATGAGTTGAGGCGTATCAATCACGCGCTTTATTTCATCGAGTGTCAGTACTACGGGCATGGGTGTTTCTCTCGTTTCGGAATACTCCTCGTCCAGAAGTCAGTTGGGCAGTTGGGCAGTTGGGTTTTTCCTGGTGTGGGCGAACGAGGATGCTTATCGCCTGCCGCCTGGCGCGCGATAAGTTCGTGATTCTCCCCTTCCGTTTCAACGGCCAGAAGGGAAGATTTCGAATTCATCAGCCAGCTTCCCGACGCTTATCAAGAAATCTCCTATACTCTGATGCGATAATGACAGGCATGATGCCTTCCCATTCGGCAAAATCCCACCTATTCCATGCGTTACCTACGGTTTTCTCTATTGCTGTGTCTTGGTCTCCTCGTGGGCCTGGCTTTTAAAGCGGATCCCTTCTCGGTCCAGAGCAACGACCCGCCCATTTTGAAGGTCCCTGACGGATTCAAAGCGGAAATCCTGTACAATCCAACAGCTAGTGACAGCAGCTCCTGGGTTGCTCTAGCGATGGATTCGAAGGGGCGATTGCTGGCTTCCGACCAGTACGGAGCGCTCTACCGCATCCGGCCTGCAGCGTTGGGAAGCGATCCCGCCACTACGGAAGTTGAAAAGCTGGATATCGGGCTGGGGCACGCGCAGGGACTTCTTTGGGCGTTCAACAGCCTCTACGTAGTGGTCAACAGCGAAGAGGGTGTGGACGGGCGTAGCAGCGGTTTGTATCGGGTCCTCGACACCAATGGCGACGATCAATTCGACACCATTAACCACCTCGCTACGTTCGATGGGTGGGGTGAACACGGGCCGCATTCGATACTCCTGGGACCGGATGGATCGTCACTGTATGTAGTGGCCGGGAATCACACAGAGCTTCCAACAACGTACAAGTCCCTCGTTCCCGAGGTGTGGCAGGAAGATCAAGTGCTGCCGGCCCTGCGCGATCCGCGAGGTCATGCATCAGATCGTATGGCGCCCGGCGGATGGATCGCACGCACTGATTCTCTCGGCTTAGAGTGGGAGATGGTGGCCACGGGCTTCCGAAACACCTTCGATATGGCCTTCAACGAGGCCGGAGATCTCTTTGCGTTCGATTCCGATATGGAATGGGACATGGGAATGCCCTGGTACCGTCCGATCCGTGTGGTCCACGTCACGAGTGGAAGCGAATTCGGATGGCGCAGGGGGTCCGGCAAGTGGCCGGCCCACTACCCGGACAGCCTCCCGAGCCTCGTCGACATTGGACAGGGATCACCGACCGGTGTCGTGAGCGGCGCGAATGCTGCGTTTCCTGCGCGCTACAGAAAAGGACTTTTCGTATTTGAT
>CALBJU010000083.1 GCA_937893205.1 uncultured Bacteroidota bacterium | reverse complement strand
GGGATTTATGTACAGACGGACCATGCCCGACAGAGGCGGGATGCTGTTTGTCGATGCTGCCGAATCTATGCGATCCTTCTGGATGAGAAATACGTCTCTTGCCCTCGATATCCTGTTTGTGGACGCGGACGGTCAGATCGTGAATATTATAAAGCGAACCACGCCCTTCTCCGAGGATCAAATAGAATCCACAGCCCCCGCTCAATTTGTGGTAGAGGTTCGCGCCGGCTTCGTCGACCGATACGGAATTACTGACGAAGACAGAATCAGCTGGGAACGGCGGACGTTTGATCAACAAGAATGAAAAACACCGGTTACATACTGATCTTCCTCATTGGCTCTCTCACGTTTTCGGCGTGCACTGATGAATCTGCCAACGAGAATCCGTCCGAGCAGTCGGAAAAATCCGGACGCGTGAACATCCCCTTTCGAGAAGATGGCTCTCTGACCATGATTCGTGACGGGGAAATATTCCACGAACTGAAAATCGAAATCGCTGAGTCCGATTCTGCTCGAACGAGAGGCCTCATGCAACGCGATGGTCTCCCCACCGACACTGGCATGCTATTCCTGTTCAGCGACGAAACCCAGCAGGGCTTCTGGATGGCAAATACCCGGATTGCCCTGGATCTGATTTTTATCCTGTCCGACGGAACGGTTCTGAGTATCTCTAAATATGTCCAACCGATGCGCACCGAAACCATTTCGTCCCTGGGGCAGGCACAGTACGTTTTGGAGGTTGAAGCCGGTGTCACAGATTCGATCGGACTGATCGAAGGTGACTTGATTCAATGGACCGAAAACTGATCAGAGCTTAGAGCTTAGAGCTTAGAGACCAAAGCTCTCGCCACACGCGCAGTTTCGAACTGCCTGTGGGTTGTCGAAGTAAAATCCTTTCCCTTCCAGCCCTTCAGAGAAATCCAATGTAGTGCCCTCCAGGTAGGCCGCGCTTCGCGGGTCCACGACAAGCGTGAAATTCGCGATTTTAAATGACTTGTCTACATCACTTCTGGCGGTGTCCCATCCAAGATCATATGTCAAGCCGGAGCAGCCACCTGGAACGACCGCAACTCTCAGAAAGGAGTCAACTACGTTTACCCCTTCACTAGCAGCAGTCTGCGCCAACTTGACAAGGGCCGCGTCAGTTATGCTGAGAATGTTTTCGGTCTGAGTTTCCATGGTATTGCAGAAGGATTCGGCAAATATTTGTCACCAGCTCTGTGCACCAATTCCGCTCCGTGCGGTTCCCAGACAGGCCCAGGCTTGCCGCAGTCTCGTGTGAATACTGGGTCATTTCTGTCTTCTGCAGGAAACTAATCTGTTATTTTTCCTTTATTTAGACTTAATCCAAATAAGGAAAGACAATCGGCTTTTTTAGGCCGTTTTCGCATATTGATCCCGGTGTTTGGGGTCCTACTTCTGTTAATATCGATATTTATGAGTGAAAACAGCACAGATCTGCTGCACGAAGTTGCCGAGAGCGACTACAAGTACGGTTTCGTCACTGATATCGAATCGGACAAGATTCCGCCTGGTCTGTCCGAAGAAGTAGTACGCATCATCTCGGCAAAGAAAAACGAACCCGAGTGGTTGCTCGAGTGGCGTTTGAAGGCATATCGGCACTTCATCTCACTTCTGGACAAGGAGGCCTCTCCTGACTGGGCCCACTTGGATCTTCCAGAGATCGATTTTCAGGCTATTTCTTACTACGCAGCCCCGAAACAGGCTCCGGAATATGAGTCAATTGATGAAGTAGACCCACAGCTGATCGATACCTTCAATCGCTTGGGAATTCCCATTCAGGAGCAGGAGCGCCTCGTTGGAATCGCGGTTGATGTGGTGATGGATTCTGTATCTGTTACTACGACGTTTAATGCGGAGCTGGAAAAGAACGGCATTATTTTTTGTTCGTTCAGTGATGCCGTCAAGAATCATCCCGACCTTGTACGAAAATATCTCGGAAGCGTCGTTCCCTATACCGACAACTACTACGCCGCGCTGAATTCGGCGGTCTTCTCAGACGGATCGTTTTGCTACATCCCAAAGGGCGTACGTTGCCCCGTCGAGCTCTCAACTTATTTTAGAATCAACGAGTCTGGGACGGGACAGTTTGAGAGAACGCTGATTGTGGCCGATGCAGATTCTTATGTGAGCTACCTCGAGGGGTGCACGGCTCCGCAGCGCGATGAAAATCAACTGCATGCAGCCGTCGTGGAAATCATTGCGATGGAAAATGCGGAAGTGAAGTATTCCACCATTCAAAACTGGTATCCGGGAAGTGCGGAAGGAGTTGGAGGAATTTTCAATTTCGTAACCAAGAGAGGAATCTGCGAGGGCGCCCGCTCAAAAATTAGCTGGACTCAGCTGGAAACCGGGTCTGCTATCACCTGGAAATATCCATCCTGCATCCTCAAGGGGGATTACTCGGTCGGTGAATTCTACTCTGTTGCGTTCACGAAAGGACGTCAGCAGGCCGACACGGGTACCAAGATGATCCACATTGGTAAGAACACTTCCTCGACCATTATTTCGAAGGGTATCTCGGCCGGGTTCAGTCAGAACTCCTATCGAGGACTTGTAAAGATTAACAGAGGGGCGGAAAATGCTCGAAACTTCAGCCAGTGTGATTCGATGCTACTTGGAGATCGATGCGGTGCACACACGTTTCCGTATCTCGAAATAAGTAATCCGACCGCCAAAGTGGAGCACGAGGCTACGACCTCGAAGATCGGCGAAGATCAGATGTTCTACTGCAAGCAGCGCGGGATCAGCGAGCAGGACGCGATCAAGTTGATTGTGACCGGTTTTTGTAAAGATATCCTGTCTCAGCTGCCCATGGAGTTCGCCGTCGAAGCCCGCAATCTCCTCTCCATCGAACTCGAGGGCAGCGTAGGCTAGTCCTGCTGCCCGGTATCTCCGTAATTGAAAGAACACATGCTATCCGTAAAAAATCTGCACGTCTCCATTGAAGAAGAGGGTACAAAAATCCTCAGAGGCATAAACCTGACTGTTAATGCAGGTGAGGTGCACGCGATCATGGGTCCAAACGGATCCGGCAAGAGTACGCTCGCATCGGTATTGGCTGGAAAGGACGGCTACTCAATTGATGAGGGCTCCGTCTCATTTGACGGCGCTGACCTGTTGGAAATGGCGGCAGACGAACGCGCTCGCGAAGGACTGTTTCTCGCGTTTCAATATCCCGTAGAGCTGCCGGGCGTGTCTACCGCCAACTTTCTAAAGCAGGCGGTGAAATCAGTTCGCGAGCACCGAGGGTTGGATGAACTCTCAGCAGGTGATTTTCTGAAAATGATGAAGGAGAAGGCGGAGCTGGTTCTTCTTGACCCGTCATTGAAGAGCCGATCAGTGAACGAAGGGTTCTCAGGCGGTGAAAAAAAGAGAAACGAGATCTTCCAGCTGGCCATGCTGGATCCAAAATTAGCCATACTGGATGAGACTGATTCGGGCCTGGATATTGATGCCCTGCGCATCGTAGCCGACGGTGTCAATACGCTTCGCAATCCAGATCGCTCTTTCGTGATCATCACCCACTATCAAAGACTGCTCGAGTTCATCGTCCCCGATTTTGTGCACGTCCTGCTTGAAGGCAGAATCGTGCTTTCCGGCGGAAAGGAGCTTGCGCTGGAGTTGGAGGAAAAAGGCTACGATTGGATCAAGGAAACTCACGCTCAACTGACCTAATCAATACGATTCCATTTTCATGTCGGATCAAAATCAGATGATCGAAACAAGCCGAAATAGCGAGAGGCCTGAATCCCATTTTCTGAAGGAGTTTGACCTCCTCGTGGAGAATGCGGCAGGAGGAACAGCGTGGATTGAACATCGGCACCAGGCTGTGAAAGCATTTTCCAGCCTTGGTTTCCCGACGAAGAAAACAGAATCCTACAAGTACACCCCCATTACCAAACGGGTGAAAAGCACGCTGTCGAACGCCGTTGAATCCGAGATGCGTACTTCGAACCGAGCATTTGGGGATGTATCCGGAATTCATCTCGATACGAGTAATGGAGTTCTGTCAACTGGACCACTCGCCACGTCACTTCCGAAGGGACTGACCATTACGACCCTTCAAGAAGAAGCAAAACGTGAAAATGGGGTTCTTCACGAGCATCTTTCTGGTGCAATCGTCCTCGATAGAGATCCCTTTTCTGCACTCGCCGCGGCATTGACGGAAGACGGTATTCTGATCCATGTGGCTACAGGAGCCCATATCGAGCAGCCGATCGTGATTCACCACGACAGGATTGCCGCAGCTGGCTTCGTGCAATCCCGATTTCTGATCGTTGCCGACGCCGGGTCTACGCTCCGAATCATCGAACACTTTGGGCATCTCGATGCAGGAAGCGCGTTCGAGAACAGGGTTACTGAGATCATTGTCGGCGAGGGAGCAAATCTGGACCACGTACTGGTCTATGAGCGATCTGAGGAAGCTACGTTTGTAAATGCTTTATTCGTCGAACAGGGGGAGGGAAGCATATTCAAGACGAACAACATCACCATCGGAGGAGGCGTCGTTCGAAATAATCTGAACTTCCTTCCCAATGCAGAGAATTGCGAAACCCACCTGAACGGTCTGTACATCGCCCGTGGCGCGTCACACGTCGACAATCACACTCTCGTTGACCACGCGAAACCCAACTGCTACAGCAATGAGCTTTTCAAGGGAATCGTAGCGGATACCGCGACTGGAGTGTTCAATGGCAAGGTCCTCGTCCGTCAGGATGCCCAAAAGACGAACGCCTATCAGTCCTCCAAGAGCATATTACTGGATAGAAGAGCGCGCATTTTCGCCAAACCCGAACTTGTGATTTATGCCGACGATGTCAAGTGCAGTCACGGTGCAACTACCGGCGAATTGGACGATGAAGCTCTCTTTTACTTGCGGTCTCGTGGTCTCCGCCCAGACGCGGCCCGTCTCCTCCTCCTTGAGGCATTCGCTCGTGATGTGATCGACCTGGTAGAAGTCGAAGATATGCGAGAGTATCTCTACGATCGCCTCCATCAGTTGCTCACGAACGAGTAGAGTAATGTCCGAGTCACCACTGATTACATCGCGTGAAAAGCTCGATCTCGTACGAGCCGATTTTCCGGTGCTCGCGACTCAGGTACACGGACAACAGATCGCCTATCTCGATAATGCGGCTACTTCTCAGAAGCCACAGGTGGTTATCGATCGAATAAGTAGCTACTACCAGCACGAAAACGCGAACGTTCACCGAGGTGTCCACACGCTGAGCCAGATCGCGACCGACACCTACGAGGACTCAAGAAAACGGATCGCCGAATTTATCGGAGCGGGGAGCAGCCGAGAAGTCGTGTTTACTCGCGGAACGACAGACTCTATCAATCTCGTCGCCGCCTGTCTCGGCGTTCAGGGAATAGGCGCCGGAGACGAAATTCTCATCTCCGAAATGGAGCACCACTCCAATATTGTACCGTGGCAACTGTTGTGTGAGCGAAGCGGCGCCAAGCTTCGGGTTATACCGGTTTCGGAGTCAGGTGAACTTGAGTATGACGAGTTTGAGCGGATGCTCTCGGAACGGACAAAACTTGTTGCTCTGGTTCATGTGTCCAATTCGCTGGGCACCATCAATCCTGTGCGCCGCATCGTTTCCGATGCGCATGTGATTGGCGTTCCTGTGCTGTTGGACGGGGCGCAGGCGGCGCCTCACATGAGAGTTGATGTGTCGGATCTGGACGTGGATTTCTACTGTCTTTCCAGCCACAAGCTGTTCGGACCGACGGGTTTTGGAGTTCTGTACGGTAAAGCAGCGCTGCTGGAAGCACTACCACCCTATCAGGGCGGCGGCGATATGATTGATGAGGTTGACTTCGCTGGAACGACGTTCAATGAGATACCCCATAAGTTTGAGGCCGGCACGCCGAACATCGCCGCCGCCATAGGCTTCGCGACGGCTCTGGACTACCTCGAAGAATTGGGATATGACTGGATTGCGGAGCAGGAGGCAGACCTGCTGGCCTACTCTACATCTCGCCTGAAAGAGATCGAGGGAATCAGGATTGTTGGTGAGGCTGAAAACAAGGCCTCGGTTGTCTCCTTCCTGCTGGGTAACACGCACCCTTACGATGTCGGGACCGTGTTGGACCGTCTGGGCATTGCCGTCCGTACGGGCCACCACTGCACTCAGCCACTCATGAAGCGATACGGAATTCCTGGCACCGTTAGAGCCTCCTTCGCCTTCTATAACACTCGCGAAGAGATTGACCGACTGGTTTCTGGTCTCTTTAAGGCGGAAAAGATGTTCGCATGAACGTGACAGCAACCATATCCAATCGCGCAGATGAACTGGTTGAAGAGTTTTCCGTATTCGACGACTGGATGGACCGATATCAATATGTCATTGATCTTGGCAAAGAGCTTGAGATGATCGACGAAGCCTATCGAAACGATGCTTACAGGATAAGAGGGTGTCAGGCTCAAGTCTGGCTCCAGCCCATTCCAATGGAATCGACTATCACCTTTAAAGCAGACTCCGATGCACAGATCACAAAAGGGTTGATAGCCATTCTGCTTCGGGTACTGAATAATCAGCCGGCCGTTGATGTAGCGACCGCGGACCTCTCGTTCCTGGACGAATTGGAACTGAAGGAGCACCTCTCTCCTACCAGGAAAAACGGTCTCGATTCGATGAT
>CALBJU010000082.1 GCA_937893205.1 uncultured Bacteroidota bacterium | reverse complement strand
CTTTACAACATTCCACAGGATCCCCGCCTGAATCATTATGTCGACCTGATATCGGGTGTAGAAGAAGCGGCGTGTGCCTCCCTGATGACATCCTTCTTCCAGAAAATGAGGGCTGACAATGAACGTTGACGTAGTCATCGTGGGTGCCGGACCCGTCGGTCTGGCTGCAGCAATCGAAATTGGGCGCCGTCAATTGACGGCCGTCGTGATTGATAAGGGATCGCTCGTGAATTCCCTCGTGGGCTATCCTAACGGTATGGAGTTCTTCTCCACGCCAGATTTACTTGAAATTGGAGGGTATCCTCTTGTTACGGCCCGATACAAGCCGGTCCGAGAGGAAGCCCTGGACTACTACCGAAGGGTCGCCGATGCGGATGATTTGAACCTTCTTCTCTATGAATCTGTCCTTGGCGTCGAGGGCCAGGAGGGTGCATTCGCCGTTCAGACTTCGAAACGGATCATCAACTCGAGGTATGTGGTCGTGGCAACCGGGTTCTTCGACCAGCCCAATCGGTTGGACGTACCGGGTGCAGACCTTCCCAAGGTATCCCACTATTTCAAGGAGGCGTTTGCCTATGCTGGCCGAGAAGTGTTGATCATAGGCGCAAAGAATTCGGCAGCGAAGGCAGCCCTACAGTCTCGCAGACGAGGTGCGAAGGTGACCATGGCTGTGCGTGGCCCGGAGATTGGTCCTACTGTCAAGTACTGGATACGCCCAGATATTATCAATCGGATCAAGGAAGGCTCGATTCGGGCTTATTTCGACTCGACCGTGTCGAATATTTCCGAGACAGAGGTTGAGCTACGCACGCCGAATGGCACGATTACCATTAATAACGATATCATTCTGGCAATGACTGGATATCATCCAGACTATGGCCTGCTTAACTCGTTTGGGATCGATATTGAGGAAGACGAGGCGGAAACCCCTGTTTATGATGATTCCACCTTTGAAACCAATCGTCCGGGAATGTTTATCGCAGGAACGATCTGCGGAGGGCGATTCACCAGCCGTTGGTTCATCGAAAATGGGCGCTTTCACGCAAAGGTGATAGCCGAAACGCTCGCTCAAAGGGGCAACTAACTGGGTGGACTACGTTTGTAGCGGAATGTACCTTTCAGATTCGGATAGAAACACGCCACTCTTTTCGCGCATGTCGAAAAGTCCCCTTTCATACCTGTTTTCGATGACTCTTGCCGTCGCGGCGGTCCTGGTTGCAACATCAGGTGTGGCGACGACCAGCGTTGCACAGCGCTTTGTACTGCGAACGCAGGAGGCCGGTTTTGGGAGTGCGTGGGATGGTACAGGGGTTGCGGTCGCAGACTATGACCTGGATGGTGATCTTGACGTATACCACGTCAGCTACAAGCCCTATGATCAATTCGATCCTCGATCGTGGAATCGGCTGTATCGGAACAACGGTGATAAAACATTTACTGAAGTAGGCCTGGAAGCCGGTGTACGCGGCGAGTCCATACCTCCGACGACACTGCGGGTCTTTGGCAATAAGTTTGGCGCAAGTTGGGTTGACTACGACAATGATGGAGATCCGGATCTGTTTCTGACCAACATTGGACCTGAGGTTCTTTTCAGAAACAATGGAGATGGTACGTTTGAGGACGTCACGGACGACGCTGGACTGCAGGGTGCAAATGCAGTAGCGGATCTAACGGAGACTTCAGGATCGCTCTGGAGGGACTTCGATCTTGATGGAGATCTCGATGTGTTCATTACATCCTGGTCCGGTGTAACTCGATTCTACTCCAACAACGGTGATGGAACGTTTGAGGACATATCCGAGGTCACGGGCCTGGGCCTGGACGTACGAAGCTGGATGTCATTATCTGACGACTTCAATCATGACGGACGACCAGATCTGTATCTGGTAAATGATTTTGGGCCCAATCTTCTGTATCTGAATCTCGGTAATCATGTGTGGGAGCTGGCATCCGATTTGTTCGAAATTGGCGGTATAAAAGAGAGTATGGGCGCTTCGATGGGAGATGCCGATAATGACGGATATTACGACATCTTCATTACCAACAATGCGATTCACAGCTCGCAGCTCAATTCCTTTTATCGTGCAGCCGCTACTCCTCCCTACCTTGAAATAGGTACCGAATTGGGCATTGGTGAAACAGACTGGGGTTGGGGTACCGAACTCTTCGACGCAGATAATGACGGTGATCTGGATATCTTCGCCGTGAACGGGTCATTCCTGGAGCGCGATACACCCAATCGACTATTCAGCAACCGACTCATTGAAGACGGAGTCCTGTCTTTTGAAGACGTGTCAGTAGCCTCTGCCACGGACGGCCTCGCAGAGTCCCACGGGCTGGTTGTGTTCGATTACGACGACGATGGAGATCTCGATATGCTCGTCTCCAACTGGCGGGAGCCCTTGTACTTGTACGAAAACACCACCATCAGCGGAAATTGGCTAAAGGTGGAACTGATCGGCGATACAAACAATCTGAATGGGGTCGGTGCCGAACTGCGATTTTCCACGCTGGATGGGACCTACTACCGCTTGAACGATGGGATTGATTTTCTGGGGCAAAGTATTCAACCTGTTCATGTGGGATTGGGCAGCGCAGCAATGGTCAACGAGCTGATGGTCACATGGCCAGGTGGTGCTCGGGAAGTGTATCTGGATGTCCAGGCAAATCAGACCTTCATTGCTCGGGAGGGCTCGGGCGTCGCTGTATCAACGGATCCGTCTCTTCCGCACTCCGCCAGCGGACTGGCTCCTTCTGCTTTTCCGAATCCGGCGCAGAACCACGTAAATATTCAGTTTTCCGCTCCATCCTCTGGGGTCTATCTAGTAGAGGTGTATTCGGTTCTCGGCGAACGGGTTGCATTCGATAAAATCCTTGCTACAGTCGGCGCAACGGCGCGTATTGATCTTTCGCTGGGTGAGATTCCTTCAGGCCTCTACGTGTACCGAATCACCACGAACTCTGCTACACACGTCGGAAGTGGCACCTTCAATAGACTCAGATAGTCCGTTTGGGGAGCGTGGGACCGCTACACGACCGCGAAGTCGATCCCACCTATAGAGCTTCGATGATCTGGGTAGCGAGTGGATGAGATGGATTCAACTGAAGCGCCTTCTGAGCGCTGAGACGTGCATCGGCATAGTTATCAGATCTGAAGTAGGCCAGACCCAATTTGGCAAAGGCATTTGCAGACCGCGGATTGGCCTGGGTAGCTCGGCTCAACATATCGATCGCACCGGGCAACAGTTCACTATTTAATAAAAGAGTGCCGAGATTCTCAAGAGCTTCTGCATGTTCGGGATTACGTTCAACGGCCGTTTCAAGCGTTTGCAGGGCCTGAGTATCTCTGCCCTGTTGTAACTGTACAAGACCCAGATTGCTCAGAGCTCCACCATGAAACGGGTCGAGCCGGATCGCTGCCTGTAAATTGGATTCTGCTTTCTCGAGCTCACCTTGTCGCAGCATTGCAGTGCCCAGATTGTAAAATCCAAGTGCGTTCCAACTCTCAGAACGAATAACTTCCTGGTACTGGGTTATCGCCTCATCGACTCGGTTTCGAGTCTCAAGAAATCGCCCGTAATTTATCCGCACGTCCGATAAAAGGGGCTGGATCCGAAGTGCTTCTCGGTATAGACTTTCAATTCGCTGCGGATCTCGGCCGGCGCCTTCATAGGCCTGCGCCAACGTGTTCAGTCGTTCTGTTTTTCGGGGCTCAAGGCGGACAGATTCTTCAAGTGTCGGGATAGCGGCATCGTATTGACTCAAAAGAACGTTGGCGTATCCGTGTAGATACAGTGCTTCGCTCATCTTATGGCCATCGTCAAAAGCGAGCCCCAGAATGTCGATGCCCTTGAGCATGAGATCCTGCTCACCCTCCTGAAATCCTCGTGTTATGTATGCCATCCCCTCGTACAGGTCGGCGTCTTCTTCGCCCGATTGATCCTGTTCAAAGTACGCGGTCATAAAAATGTCATCGTGTGCCGCTTGGGGTTGAGTATCACTATCATCTGTCACGACTCGGATCCAGTGATCCGTGAATGCCGAATGGGGAGCCTCAATCACGTCCGTCTGAGGCATATGACACTCTATGCAGTTCGCATCCAAGGAGTGAGTGTCGAGCGCATCTGAGGCATTCAGCTGCGCTAGCCGACCCTCCCCGTGACAACTGGTACAAGTCTCATTGAAGTACTCAGGACCCTTGTCTCGAAATCCGTCATGAGGATCGTGACAGGTCGTGCATTCCAGCGGTGTTTCAAGAGTAATAGAATCAAGAAAACACGCGCTCAGTTTTAATCGATCAGCGTGGGAAATAACTCCGATATCTCCGGAATCGGTCGTTTCATGTGCTTGGAAAAAAGCCACATAATCAGACAGCCTCTCGGAGGGACGAAAATCGTAGGCCGTACGACCATCACGAAGGAGTGAGACCGATGCATTCTGGTGACACTGCTGGCATACATCAAGGCGCCTCTCTAGGGTCAAGTGCACAGGATTTACAATCGTTGCGTCGTAGTCTCCTGGCGCTTCACTGGACGAGAGCCGCTCGCTAACATGAAGGCCTCCCGGGCCATGACAACGCTCACACCCGATACCCAGGGGCATCTCACTGTACATCCCATTCGTCTGTGCGACAGGCGTTGGATAACTGTTGTGGCATACTACACAACGATCCGCCATCTTTCTCTCAAATCGTTTGTTGGCTACTCGATATCCCGGGCTGAAGTCCCACCGGGCTTGCTGTGTGTACCACGTTACGGGTAGCTCATAGAACCAACCATCCTGCTCAGAAAGGTAGGTTCGCGCTGATGTACCAGACCCGACGACATATTCCATCTCCCGCCAGAGCTCATGAACACGATTCCCATGTGTATCCAACAGGAATTCGAGCATGAAATAGCCTGAATCAGAGGAAACGGTCTGGTAGCGAAGCCCCGACACCGAATCGACCACGATCTCAGACCCGAATAACTCAACTGCCGTTTCCGCGGTCAGCTTGTACATGGACCGAGACATACCATGCTCATTGAAGCCATGGTATTCATCTTCGTGACAGTCGAAACAGGCGACGTCTCCCACAAACTCCACTCCGTCCCTGAGATTCAGAAACTGGAGTTCCGAATTCTCTTCCGCCACCGGCGCAACGTCCCTAGTCGTACATCCTGTGAGAACACAAAATGACGCGATTAGCAGGTACGATATGTTCGAATGAAATGACACGACATACAAAAAGCGGGGTGGATCTACTGATCCACCCCGCTTTCGTTTCATTCAGACGATAAAGTCTTAGAGGCTCACAGAAGCTGTGATCACACTGACGTTATCGAAGAAGTCAGTCGTACGAGATGCGAAGTCGATCTGCAGGCGCG
>CALBJU010000081.1 GCA_937893205.1 uncultured Bacteroidota bacterium | reverse complement strand
TACCCCAAAAGGGACGCAAATATACTACATTGGACGGACTTCACGAAAGCATCTGCTCTTCGTCCGCCTTCGGGCCCACGTAGATTCTTGGAACACGCGACGAAACCGCGCAAACAGGGACGTAAGTGATGGTAGAGGCATGATCCGCGACATCGAAACAGGTAGGCGTTTCTGTGCCAAACAGGCTGACTTCGTCTCCGATACGCACATCCCGACCCGAATTCTCCTGACTGCCCAGATCGACCATGATCATGTCCATGCAAACAGTGCCGACGATCGGATACAGTTTTCCCGCAATTCGTACCGATCCCCGATTGGAAAGTGCTCGCGGTAATCCATCCGCATAGCCCGCAGATATGGTGGCGATGCGTGTTTCCTTTTCCGCTCTCCACCGAGCTCCGTACGATATCGGCGTTCCAGCCGGGACCTGCTTGATGGCAACAATCCGAGAAGTGAGTTCCATTACGGGGGTGAGTCCAGACGGCGGGCGCTCGTTTTCAATATCGAGAAGGCCATAAAGTGCGATTCCAACGCGGGCCATGGAGAAGGTGGAAGGGTCAACAGTTTCCGGGCGGGTGAAGACCGCGGCGCTCGCCGCGACGTGCAACGGCGCGGGAGCGCCGCCAAGCGCTTTGATGAAGTCATTGAAACGATCTAGCTGAACATCGGTGAACGCATCCCCGGCCTCATCAGCCCGAGCAAAGTGGGTCCAGACAGAACTCAAACTCAGGAGTTGATCGCGCTCAATGCGCCGCAGGATGTCAGTCGCTTTCTTTTCATACTCTCCAAGGCGCCCCATACCCGTGTCAATTTTCAGATGACATTGGGCCGAAAAGCCGGCGTCCAGAGCCAATCCCAGGCTTTCCTCGCTATCGATGACAAGCTCCAGGTCGTAGGAATCATAGAAGCCAATCCGATCGGAGAGGGGCGGGGCGAATACGATGATCCGAGAAGTTATTCCAGCGTTTCTGAGCAACACTCCTTCCGACACCGTCGCGACACCGAGCAATCCAACATTCATTTTCTCAAGTTCGAGAGATATGGCCACGCTGCCATGTCCGTAGCCATCTGCCTTCACCACGCCCAACATCTCGACGCCGGGCATGCGCGCCCGAATGGTTGCCACATTCGATCTGAGGCGCTCCAGATGAATGGTTGCGGTTGTTGAGGCCGTTGGCATGGGCGAAGGAGTTGGAATGTGGTCTGATTCTCAGCTACGGAAGCTATGTACGGCGGCATTGAATAGAAAAACCTGCATTAAGTAGAAAAGACAGGTTCATACGCACCCCTTGGGCACCATCTGTTTGTGGAAACCCTGTAAACAAAGATTTTCGACGAGCCAAACGCGGTTTTTACCCATGTTCCTCCCTAATTTTCCAGCCTGGAGGGAGATCTGATCACTAGCCCAGGATTTAAAGCAGATAATCAGGAAGATGCTGGCTTTTACATCGATCAAGCCGAATGTGATGATTACGCCGAGGAGGCTGACCATGAGGGTTCCAGCGGCCGCCATGTTGCGGGTGACGCTCGTGGTGATGCTCCTGGTGATGCTATCGGGCGCGCGCTACGTGCTTGCTCAGGAATCACAAGAAAATCCAGCCCACTGGCCGCCGAACCTGACGCTGGAAAGTATTCATCTCGACGGGACCTTCGGAGGAAACGAATTTCGGTCGGGGGAATGGTCCGCAGAAGGTCCAATTGTTCGATATATCGAGCAGTCCAAATCGGGAAAGGGAACCGATCTTGTAGCGTACGATCTTGAGAAGGACGAAAGATTTCTTCTCCTGGATGGAGATCTGCTCTGTGCCCCCGACGTGGGGAGGATTGTAGACATACACGGTTACGCGTTCAGCCGGGACGAAACCAAGGTCCTGATCTTCACCGACTCGGAAAAGGTGTGGCGAGCGGCCACCAAAGGCTACTACTATCTGTACGATTTCGAAGGGGAGGAGCTGATTCCAATCTCGGACCGGGCAGCCGGTTTTCAGCTGTTCGCAAAATTGAGCCCCGATGCATCACGGGTGGCGTTCGTGCGCGATCGAAACCTGTATTTGGTGGACCTGAAAACGGGCAACGAGAAGGCGCTGACAACAGATGGGTCCCAGGGAGGCATCATCAACGGCACGTTTGACTGGGTGTACGAAGAAGAATTCGGGCTTCGAGATGGTTGGCAGTGGAGTCCGGACGGTAATAAAATTGCTTTTTTCAAGCTGGATGAGACCGAAACTCGCGATTTTGCCATGACAGACCTGATGTCTCAGTACCCGACCTATGTAAACTTCCGGTATCCCAAAGCCGGAGAGAAAAATTCCCGGATCAAGGTCGGCGTTATCGATATCGAGACCGGGGCGACTTCCTACTTTGAGACTTCAACCTGGGGCGAGGACGGCAAAGAGGCAGAGTATATCGCCCGTATGGGGTGGACGCCCGAGATCGATGGATCATCCCGCGTCTGGATGATGCGCCTCAACAGGGACCAGAACGAACTGGA
>CALBJU010000080.1 GCA_937893205.1 uncultured Bacteroidota bacterium | reverse complement strand
CGAGTGGTCGTCCCGAATCAGTAGCATCTCGAGTTTTTGCTATCCCCTGGCGAATACAGGGGGTCGATTTCTATGAAAATGAGAACGAAACCCACGTATTTATGTCCCGGAATCGGAATAGTACAGAGGCAGAATTGCTGCGTTTCAGACTGAATCAACTTGAAAGTGTCAATGTCATCACTCCTGACACGACCATTCAAATGCCCTATGGGATTGAAGACTTGTCATTTTTCCCGGATGGGACGCTGTGGACCAATTCAGAGTCAGGCACGGACTATTACCAGCGAAGATCTATAAATCCCTGGAGGCCATTCTATCCATTTGTGTACAGTGTTGAGGGAAGTGAGTTGTTTCAGAATTTCACGGCTACACAAGTGACCTCGTTTCCTGAAACGGGAAATGGATTTCAATTTGAGAATTTTCCAAACCCATTCAGGGGTGCTACAACCCTACGGATATTTGTTGATGTGCCGCAACATGTCCGTATTTCGATATTTGATGTACTGGGCAGGCGAATCTCGGATGTTACTAATACCCGATTACACCCTGGAGTTCACGAATTCCCCTGGCGTGCTAGCCGCACATCGGGGGGGCTTTTTTTTGTGATGATAGAGGCCCAGCAGTCCGTTTCGACTTTTCCTATCATTCTGACCAATTAGCCCGTTCAGGCATGTGTTTAAGCGAAATAAACAAAACGGAATCACAGACTTCGGTTTTCAGACGGGCCCGGAGATACTGATAGCTGGGTTGATTGCGTGCATACTCTTATTGATGGCAGGAGGTTGCCAGGAATCTCCCGCAAACCAACCTGAAGCCATCATTGCAACTGTCGGAAACCTGAGTATCTCTGTAGAAGAATTCCGGATAAACTATGAACTGGGATTCCCCAATCTTAAAACAGGAAAGCATCCCCGGCAGACCTATCTGAACTTTCTGATTGATGAAAAGCTGTTGGCACTCGAAGCTTATCGTCTGGGGATGCACAAACGTCCCGAGATGGTCGAGAAAATAGAAAACCTTCGAAAAGAGTTACTTATTGGGGAGGTTTTCAATGAGTTTGTCGATGAATCGATTGTTATTTCAGACGAGGAAATAGAGGAGGTCAGATTAAAAGATCACGTTTATTTCAGGCTTCGATTTTTACCGGTGTCAGAAATGCTGGAAGCAGAACGCCTTAGTAAGGTTTTAATACGAAACGGATTTGATCAGGCATTTTCAGAATGGAAAGCAGGACTTAGTGAGCAGCGTTATCGAGCCTCGGATTTCGATTCAGGTCTTATTTCATGGTCAGATATTGACCCTGAATTGATGGATGTGATCAGTGGTCTTTCCATTGGTTCCGTCTCTCAGCCAATTCCCTACCATGGAAACTTTCTTCTCGTTCAGGTTACCGATATCCAGCGAACACCCCTGACGAACATTTCGAATGAAACAGAAAAACAGCGATATCAGAAGGTTTTGCTCCATAAAAAAGCAAAAATAAGGTCCCGTGAGTTTATAAAGGAACTGATGTCATCCAGCGAACTTCGTATAAAGGCTGGGGCATATAAGGAGTTGGAAAGGGTTCTCTGGACCTGGCTGCAATCGCAAGGAGAGATTGTAAATCTTTATGATGCCTTGGAATTGTCTGAAGATCCCTCTGCCGATACTATCCACTCGATGTATGATCGGGTGCTGCTCACTACACAAAGTGATCAATGGACTATTTCGCGATTCGTAAAAGAATATCCGTATTCGCGGTATCCTTTTTCAACCGTCTCATTTGACGAGTTCAGGTCAGATCTGTATGACGGATTCGGACTGTTGTTGCGTGATCAGAAATTTCTGGAATTGGCCGAGTCAAAAGGCTACGGAGATCTTCCCACTTTAAATAGAGAAGTGGAGCTATGGTCAGACAAATGGGTTTATAGGGAGCTGCTTTCAGAGATTCGTGATACGGTTTCCGTTCTACCCTCAGATATGACAGCATATTTTCTCGAGCATAGGAGCTACTGGGCATCGGAGGTTCGACAGGATGAAGTCAGTTCAGAATTGGAAGAAAAAGTTCGCCACGCAAAAACCAGAGCATCAGTCAACGCCTACGTCCTTGGCCTGAGGAAGCGAATTGAGATTTCTGTCGATACCGAGATGCTTTCAAGGCTTCACCTTACTGATGTCAGCAAGCCCTCCTCCTCAATGATAACGATTGTCAAAGGATGGTCTGGGCAGCCAGCCTGGCCCGTTGTTGATCCGGGTAGATAACTAAATCAGTCTGAGTGGCACGGATTGAAGTCCGAGAATATTTATGGTTCAACAAAATATATTTTGCAGAGATAAACTTATTGACAAAGCTATCTCTACCAACGAAGAATGGGATGTAATTGTGATAGGTGGTGGGGCTACTGGATTAGGCTCTGCCGTTGAGGCAGCAAGCAGAGGGTACAGAACCCTTTTGCTGGAACAGCATGATTTCGGAAAGGGGACCTCAAGTAGAAGTACCAAACTCGTTCATGGTGGAGTGCGCTATCTGAGACAGGGGAATCTGTCACTGGTATTCAAAGCTTTGAGAGAGCGGGGTATTTTCCTCAAGAATGCACCTCATCTGGCGCATCAGCTTGAATTCGTAATCCCATGTTATACGTTCTGGGAAAAGGCATTTTACGGAATTGGTCTGAAAATCTATGATTTAATATCCGGTAGCTTGGGGTTGCAACATTCCAGAATTCTGGGTCGCAACGATGTTCTGAAGCGACTCCCCGGGATTGAGCCGGAAGCTCTGTGTGGGGGAGTTTCTTACTTTGACGGACAATTTGACGATTCACGAATGATAGTAAATCTGGCTCAAACGTGTTCGGATCATGGAGGCGTTCCAATCAATTATTTTCAGGTTGTTCAGTTAACGCGGACGAATGGGAAGACGGATGGAGTTGTCGCACGGGACATGGAGTCGGGGCGGGAATATGGGTTTAAATCCAAAAGCGTACTTAACGCAACGGGTGTGTTTGCGGATCAACTGCGTCACCTTGATGATCCAATTCAGTCGCCCATGATCAAACCAAGTCAGGGTATTCACTTGATTCTGGATCGATCTTTTTTACCGGGGGATGTAGCCTTGATGGTTCCGCATACAGATGATGGACGGGTACTTTTTGCAATACCCTGGCACAACAACGTCATTATCGGTACAACGGATACACCGGTACAAGATATCGAACTGGAACCGCAGGCCCACGAAGATGAAGTTAAGTATTTGTTGACACACGCAGGGCGCTATCTCACCAAGCGCCCGAAGGCATCAGATGTCTTGAGTGTATACGCAGGACTACGTCCACTCGTAAGTTCTGGCACGAGTGACACCAAGTCGATCTCCAGAGATCATGTTCTTTTTGTCTCCGAATCCGGACTTGTCACCATTACCGGTGGAAAATGGACCACTTATCGGCAGATGGGAGAAGAAGCAGTAGATCAAGCTGCGAAAGTGGGGGGGC
>CALBJU010000079.1 GCA_937893205.1 uncultured Bacteroidota bacterium | reverse complement strand
CCTGGGTCGAGGTAGATCCCGTTTATGTTGCTCTCACCCGCGGCCAAAATTCTTCCCCGGCACTGGTCGACATCGACAATGACGGTGATCTAGACCTGTTTGTGGGAGAAGCGTCGGGCACGATGAACTTCTGGCTCAACGAAGGCAGCGCCGAAAGTCCCAATTTTCAGCTGGTTTCTGATACCTATCTGGACATCGATATCGGACGCCGCAGTTTTCCGACTTTCGCCGATCTGGACGGCGACGGCGACTTCGACATGATCATCGGGTCCGAGCTGGACGGCCTCTATCTGTATCTGAACAATGGCACCCCAGAAGTCTCTGATTTCGTTGAGTGGGGAATACTGGACCTCGACGTACAGGTTATTTCCGCCCCCGAATTCGCAGATATTGATGGAGACGGAGATCTGGATCTGTTTGTCGGCGGGGCTTCAGGCGGCGTGTTGTTCTTCAGGAACGAGAACTAAAAACACTGAGAACACTGAGAACGGGCCCGCTAGGGTAAACTGTCGATTTCGAACCTGGCCAAGCGCCCTACCTGGGCTTCCGTGAAACGTCCTCTGAGAGATACGGGACGCCCTACTAGTGGCAGGATGTCTGCCAGAATAGATTCGCCACTAGACCTGTGAAGTAACGCGTAGTGCACCTGGCCGCGACTGTCCTGAAAGACGAAAATGGGCGGAATCCCGCCTCGGATGCACAGATTGGCGCACGCCCGGTGAACGATGCCGTCTCCGGGATTCATCACGCCCAACCAGCATTTACTGTCGACAATCTGTCCCTGGGCCGTAACCCATTCTCCTTCGAACGGAGTATTCGGCAGGCCCATGACGGCCTGATTCGTATCAGTTATGGGATTGGACGAGAGCTCGATCATGGTAATTCCGTTTCGCGCAATTCGGGTGCCCCTGAGTTTGACCGAGCGGCCCTGCAATTCGCGGACACGCTCACCCGCGCCGTGCTTGAATTGGGCGACCAAAAGGAGCTCGAGCGCGCTGCCGTCCTCATCTTTGGTGATGAGCGTGGGGTAGGGAGAGAGCTCGATGGTTCCGCTCCACGTCCGGACCTGGCCGAACTCGTAGACGCCGCCTGCAGCGTCCGAAAGAATGACCGTCCAGTAGAATCCAAAGGACAGGAAAACGAGGAGAAGGATTGACGCGATGACGACAATCCTTCTCGCTGTCCGATTGTCCGCTCGATCTTGTTGATCTGCGTAAAGCTGAGTATCGGAGCCAGAATGATCCCGACCACAATGTATCTAGTTACCAGCCAAACCAGGATGTTAAGGGGGAGCATTGGCCGTGGGGGGGGAGCCTTTGTTTTTGGTGAGCTTCAATAAACCACCAATGCTACCGACAAATCAATGGTCGGAGAACTTGGATCCCTCAGCGGGGCGGTATTTTTGGAACGGAATGGCCATCAGATTTCCCAGTTCGTCATTTTCTTCTGGATTCATGTGCGTGTCAATCCCGTAAACGAGATCGGAGGTGTTTTTTACCTCAGTGAACGTTCGGAATATGCGATCCCAGAAAGCGAAAATGTTTCCATAGTTGCTGTCCGTCAGTGGCTGGGTGAAGTGGTGATGCACCTTGTGCATGTCGGGGGAGACAATCACCCAGGACAGCGCTCGATCCAGTGACTTTGGAAGATGGAAATTGGCATGATTGAACTGCGAAAAGAGGGCAGAAGCCGTTTGATAGATGAACACTACCCCGATCGGAGCACCGGCTGCCAGGATCGCAATCATTGTAAAGGCGGCGCGAAAAACACTCTCACCGGGGTGATGACGAAGGGCAGTAGTAACATCGATCGATGTGTCGGTGTGATGGATCAGATGGAATTTCCACATCCACCGAACTTTGTGCTGAATCACGTGGATCAGCCAGGCACCGATCAAATCGAGCACAAGCACTCCTATCAAGACGGACATCCAGAGAGGACCGGGCACCAGGTTCATGGCTCCATACTCAAAAGTGGTGGCTAGATCGGCCGTCTTCACGATGAGGAATGCCAAGGAGAAGTTCACCACTAGCGTCGTAAGCGTGAACGTCAGATTCAGCGAGGCGTGTCGATACCGGCGATACGAAAAGCGAAACAGAGGAAAGATGCCCTCAACGACCCAGAAAAAAATCAGGCCAGAAGCGAGAATGACAGACCGATAGGAGGTGGGGATATCCTGAAAGAAGGACAGGAAAGACTCCATGGACGCAAATCGGGAAAGTGATCGATCTGCAGAAGATACAATTCAGAAGCGGGGCGGAGCGGGGGCATTGCCCCCGCCCCGCGTAGCTCAATTCAGTTTGACTCCAGCTCTACAGAAATCCAGAGGTCGATAGGAGAGAAATCCGCTCCTCCTCTAGCGCCGCCGCCACCGCGACCACCGCCGCCGCCGCCACGACCTCCTCCGCCGCCGCGGCCGCCACCTCCTCGGCCACCGCCGCCGCGACCGCCACCTCCCCGTGCGCCAGCCTGGCCACCGCCCTGCTGACCCCTCATTTCAGACATGTCCATGGTTTGAATACGTAGACCGAACGTCACACCATCCACGGGAGACAGAAACAGGTCCGATCCAGCATCTGACCTCCTTGGAATGATCAGTTCGACCGAAAGAGCCCCGAAGTCATAGGAGGCGGCCGCAGCGAACTCGCCGTGGCTGCGAACATTACTTCGGATCGGCTTATCCTCCTCGAAGTACAAATTCATTTCCAGAGTGGTGCGATAGAGCAGTTCGTTTCTCCCATTCTCATCCTGAGCTAAAGAGGAGCCGCTACCCGCTTCTCTGACGTCCCGGATTCCGAGGGGATATTTCAGTCCAACTTCTTTTGATTTGTCCCCCACATTGTTGAATGAGAACGTCAATCCACCGGTCATGATCGACTGAATGAGACCTCGATTGGTCGAGTTGACGGCGATATACACGAAATCATCGTCGTGCATGACACCCACCCGAAGGCGCTCGTTTTCGTAGTCCTTCAGCCGATCAACCCATTCGACGAGATCTGCGTCTGCAAAAACCTTTCTGGAGGGGGCTTCGCTCGCGAGGCGTGATGAGCCCGCGCATCCCTGTAAAAGAAGAAATAGCGCCGCTATTGCGAGGATCGGCGCACTGGATCTATTCATCGTCATATACCAATAGAATTTTTCTTTTTGACGACCGTACGCATCTGCTCATTCCGGATGGGCGTACTAATGCCCTATCTACGGAAACGGGGTCTGTGTGCGGCTCAGAAGGAAGTGTTAGCGGTCAGAATCTTCTTCATCCCAGTCCTCGTCATCGTCCGTCTTGTCCTCACCTTCGCTGTCTTCGCTGTCTTCGTCATCCTCGAAGACGTAATCATCCTCGTCGAAGTCTTCATTGCTGTCAATGTCCTCGTCACTCCAATCCTCTTCTTCAGACAAGCTCAACCCTGTCGGTAGATCTTTGATGCCGATGTCGGTACCGGTGAGGGAGAGAGCGATGAGTGCCGAATTCTGGTGCACCGATTCGCCAATCGAGAGAGCCTGGGCGTGAATCATGTTAAACACCAATTGACCAATACATCATGAGGGGATGGCAGCAAATTCTACTGATCGTGTGTCCCGAAAAAAGCACTTTGCCGCCGTTGAACGAAAAATAGACAAGTGAAGGGGTGGATTCCAACAGGAATCCGGACTTAAACGCGCAGTCCAGGTGCCAGACTTGTCGATCCAGGCTGGATTTACGGAGCTGCGCCGAGAACGCGCTCTTTCGCACCCATCCAATAGAACCTGGGGCCGTCAAATTAAAACTGGATTAACCATTTTGTATTCGCATTTGTATAAAAATACATCCTTAATTAGATTCTATGGTTATTATTCAATTCAGAAAATTATTAATTATGAACCTTTCCAAACTTTCACGTACAGAACTTGTCAGGCTTCAGGCGGATATTTCGAAGGAAATGGACAGCAGGGCAGAGGCGGATAAAGACGAAACGCGTAAAAAGATTGCTGAAATGGCCGCAGATGCCGGTTATTCAGTAGAAGACCTTTTTGGTTCTAAACCGACCCGAAAAAGGGCTCGCGCGAAAGTTAAATACCGTGATCCTAAAAATGCCGACAACACATGGTCAGGTCGTGGTCGCATGCCGCGTTGGTTGACCGCTGAGGTGGCAAAAGGGAAGAAAAAGGAAGATT
>CALBJU010000078.1 GCA_937893205.1 uncultured Bacteroidota bacterium | reverse complement strand
TCTCCCCGATTTTCTCCTGACCGTACTGCTCTGCGATGTAATCCCAGACGCTCTGTCCTCCTCGATAGGCATAAAACCCATTCAAATTCTTAATCGAAGGGAGTTGGTCCTCCAGAACAGCTTCCCGCATATACATGTCGGATCGGGTATCCCAACCAAGAGCCAGGTACTCTGCGAGACCCTCGCTGAACCACGGCGGAATGCGCATTTTTTGCCCAGCCTGAATCAGCGATTGGATGGAGCCGCCGTAATACACCTCGTTCACCACGGCGTGCACCAGTTCATGATGAATGACACGCCGAAAGTCTCGGTAGTCACCCACAAACGGAATGGCGATCCTGTTTTTGAAGAGCTCCGTTACGCCGCCGATATAATCCGAGTAGGTCGGGAGATCGACCGCGTTAGTGACCGCAAACTCAGCGTGATTCTTGAACACGATCAGGGGAATTCGTCTTTCGAGGTCCAACTCGAAAAGTCTTGCCACAGAGCCAAAGGCCTCTTCTGCGGCCCGGGCGGTAAAGTCTGCCAGGTAGGCCCCGTCGTCGTAATAGTAGACGGTAAAGTGTTCACTCTGAAGGTAGGACCAGTCTTGATCCTCATAGTGAACCTTGTTTTTTCCAAATCGAAAGTACTGAGCTTGCACTTCATTCGGTCCCAGGAGGGCCGAAAATAGAACTCCAATGCAAGCTATGTGGAGGAAGCGGCGCAGGATTGGCGCAATAAGTGGGATAATCTCAGGGACTGAAAAACAACCGTTTGACGGTGTTATGGCGTCCTGTCTCACGCGGTTCCTGAATAAGCCGGGCAATTACTAGGGCACGTGTAGCTACACGGCAGCCGAGAGGCCCCGTTTTAAGCGTATTTAATCCACTTTACCGAGAAGCCCAGAATTCTACCGGGCTGTGCCTCGAAGGACACGTTGTTTACGGCCAGGACCTTGTCGTAACGCTTGGTTACGCCTTGCACCTTCAAGGTGGGCATGCTTTAGGGAGTATCGATTTCAGATTCAGAATAAAACCCAATATCGTCCACCGCGATGGTGTATGGGCCGAAGATATTTGAATAAATCGCGATATGAGTAAGATCATCTCCGCTCCATTTTCGAGATCGACCAAAGCCTTCCTGTTTGAACAGGGCGAATGGAATGCGAAATAGATTCCACTCCGTTGACACCTCGATGTAGGAGTTGTAATAGTCAAAGTCCGTAACGGCGAGGGTTCCTATCTGGACGATAAATGAACCAGGTGTGCCTTTCATTCTGATCTCAAGTCCGTCGTACGCTGTTGCGTCAGTTACTTCGGAAGTGTGGTCGTCGAGGAACTGTCCCAATCTCACGCGCGCTCCGGAAACCTTGTCTCCAGCGGAGCCGATCGGGCGCATGCCACCCACCGTCATCTGGTAGCGGGATCGAGAAACACCGCCTGATTCGACAAAGATTGTGGCATTGGTTTCCGGTTCGCCAGATACATTCTCCCAAGTGAAGCCGAGATTATTGTACACATCTCCGTCTTCGAAATTATCGATCCTGCCGTCGATCATGGGAATATTTTCTGTTTTGGGGCCACAACCCGCAGCTCCTGAGAGCAAAAAACAGATAATCAGATATCGCATGAACTTAGAGAATGCCCATGGTTGAGGCTGGAATCGGGATCAGGTATTCAGGCTGAAACATATCCTGATGGACGCCAAACTGACCGGTTCCTCTGAAATCTACCGCGATAAAGCCCTCAACAGTGTTCTGAACCTCGCCGATTCCATAGTAGCACGGCATGGGGCCATAGTACACCAGTTGTCCCTCGGCAAAATCTCGTGTCTGGCGCGCGCGTCGATGGAATGCTGGGATCAACGGGAGCAGTTCGAGGCGATATGGAATCTGAAGGTTTTTCATCAGAATAAAATTCGGCACTTCAACGCGATATTTGGGCGTTGGGTTCTAGGCCTGTTCTAAGTATACGGATGCTTGGTTAGGGCCCCATTGTTGCATAGTTTACGGGTCCTCTCTGCCGTCTGCGTATCAGAATTCGGCGTCTTCTTTCCACATTCAGCTCCAACATCACAGCAGTCATGAAATACGAACAAAAAGTCGTGGACCGTCAAGTAGGACGCAATGCCGACCTGTTCGCCGCAAAAATTGGTGAGATGCCAACTCCCGATGAGCGATATGCCTATATCCGAATCTTGATTTCGATTATCGAGCAGGCTCACCCGGAATGGAATCAGGCGCCAAACAAGGACATGCAGATTGCCCATCTGATATTTCACATGAGCCATGGGGCAGTTCCGCAGGACGAGATTTCGGAAATCGTGAGACTTCGTGACGAAGAGCGCGGATTCACGAATCATCTCAAGGATCGCGACAAGGATCAGGAGGAAGCCAGCGACAAGGACGCGGACAAAGATCAGGAGGAAGCCAGCGACAAGGAAGCGGACGAAGATCAGGAGGAAGCCAGCGACAAGGAAGCAGACAAAGATCAGGAGAAAGCCAGCGACGAGGAAGCGGACAAAGATCAGGAGAAGGACGCAGACGAGGA
>CALBJU010000077.1 GCA_937893205.1 uncultured Bacteroidota bacterium | reverse complement strand
CAGGTAAATCCACTTTTACTCCTTCGGCAGCGACTCAGCCAGGGCTCACTCGCAGCGCCGGCAATCCCCCTCGAAGGCGCCGTGGACGAGGACGACTATGTGGTCGGACCTGGAGACTCCTTCATTTTTTCAGTCAATGGACAGGATGCAGTCGGTGCACCTGCAGTCGTCGGAGCAGACGGCCGCATCACCCTGCCCGATGCAGGCCTGCTGTTGATTGGCGGCAAGACACTCCGCAATGCACGCAGCGAGATGATGACCGCGCTGGAAATTTCGTTCGCGAACAGCGCCATCGAAATTGGCCTGGCTGGAACGAGGCAATTCTATGTTCACGTGGCGGGCGCGGTACCCACACCCGGGCGATATCTGGCAATACCTGTCGCTCGTGTCTCGAACGTATTGGAATTCGCGTTTGCTGATACAACCAACCTGCCCGTCACGAATTCCGTTTTCCGACCCTCACTTAGAAATGTTGAAGTGCGCCGCACCGATGGCTCAATTGCAAACGTAGATCTGGTGCGTTATTTCTCGACGGGAGACACCGATGCCAATCCGTATCTGCGAGACGGTGATGTGATCTTTGTACCCGCCCACAACCCGGACTACTCCAGCATATCTGTCGGAGGATACATCCCGTATCCGGGCACCTACGATTTCCGAGACGGCGACCATCTTCTGGACGTACTTCGAGTGGCCGGAGGATTGCGGGCCGAAGATGGGGCCGAGAGTGTTCGTGTTTCTCGAGCCACGGAAACTGGTCTTGAAACCTTCTCCTTCACTGTCGACCAGGCCATCGGCGAAGATGGGGCTGGATTTGAAATTCACGCCCTGGACGTAATTTCGGTTGCCGAAAAATCACTTCGGCAGGGTATGGTTAGAGTTGAGGGGCACGTCAATTTTCCTGGCAGTTACCCGATTATCGACGGAGTGACGACGCTTTCCGAAATTGTTGAAGCATCGGGCGGACTTCGTGAAGACGCACTCGCGAGAGGAGCCTTTCTGGAACGCAGATCGCTACCCGACCCCTCCCTCACTTTCGTGCCCGATCGATATGGCGACCAGGAAGAAGCGCTTCAGAGGCGTCTTCAAGCAGATACGACCGCCATCTTACAGCGCCTGCGATTGACCGATTTGGACTTTCTGAGCAGATCCTACTTCGCGCAGGAATTGCGTATTCAGAATCGAGTCAGCGTAAACCTTGAATCCAGTCTTGATGGAGGATCAGATCCTGTGCTCTTGCGCTCCGGTGATCGTCTTGTCGTTCCCCAAGACTTGAATACCATCTTCGTTTTTGGGCAGGTAAATCAGCCCGGATATGTTACGGTCGAGAGCGGCATGTCTGCGGAATACTATATCGGAAAGGCGGGCGGAAGGTCGATCTGGGCGAAGGAAGTCTTGATCTTGAATCCTGCCACCGGATCGTTCACAGTGAATCTTTCGCAAGCGATGATGTCAGGAGATGTCATCTTTGTGGACAGGGTTGTCGATGTGGCGGATAGCGCAGAAATGCAACGCCTGGTAATCGAGTCAGCGAGAGTGCACTCCGATGCACGGATACGGACGATGCAAACCATTCTACAGAGCGTCGGAACGCTGGCTTCTGTAGTCGCCCTTGTCATCAGCATCCGAAGAAAATAGGCGGAATGCGCCGTCCACAGGAATAAGCAAAATTCTGCAATGAGCGAATTACATAATCCAGAGAGTTCAGATCAGGCCTGGTGGGATATGCTCGGTGTCTTATACCGATGGCGGCGATTTATCACCATCGTCACCGTGGTGATGGCCATTGCGGCAGTGGTAATTAGCCTCATGCTCCCCAACTGGTTCAAGGCATCTTCCCGACTGCTCCTGCCCTCTTCAGGTTCCGGTGGCCTTGCCAGTGTCTTGCTGGGTGATATTTCGAGTGCAGCTCAGTCGCTCCTGGGTGGAGCAGGTGGGGATTATGTTCGCTACCTGGCCATACTGAATAGCAGGACCGTGATGGATGATGTCGTAGAGACGTTCGATTTGGTGACGGTTTACGAGTTGGAGGACGAGGACTTTCCTCTCGAAGAGGCCCGAGCCGCGCTGAAAGATAATGTCGACTTTGTGGTCGATCAGGAATTCGATTTCTTTTCGGTAGAAGTGCTTGATAAGGACCCCCAGCGGGCCGCAGATATGTCGAATTATTTCGTCGAAAAACTGGATGAAATCAACAACAGGCTGTCGAAGCAGACCGCGGGCAATTTTCGCGAATACGTGCAGTCCCGCTATGATCAGGCGGGGTTGGATCGACAGGCTATGCTGGACTCGCTCGCTGTGTTTCAGCGTGAATACGGCGTAATAGATCTGGAGGCCCAGACTCAGGCTTATTTCACTCAACTGGCAGAGCTGCGCGGAAATGCCATCCAGGTTGAAATTCAGTTGGCCGCGCTGAGATCGCAATTTGGTGAGGACAATCGGCAAGCACAGAGTCTCGAGGCCATTGTCGTCGCCGCCGATCAAAAATATCAGGACGCTCTGGCGGGGCAAGAAGCGGTGTTCCCGGTCTCTCAGGATCGGGCTCCTGAGATGGTCAAGAGCTATCTCAATCTCATGCTCGAGCGAACCATCCAGGAGCGAATCCTGGAACTGGTAGCCCCGATGCTCGAACAGGCGAAATTTGAGGAAGAGCGGACCGGGAAGGCCCTTCAGATTGTGGATGCCGCGATTGCGCCCGTTGAAAAATTCAAACCAAAGCGCAGTGTAATTTGCATTGCGGCAACGCTGTCGGCGTTCATCCTGGCGATCTTTTTCGCGCTGGTGATGGATTGGTGGCGTAGACGCCACGAGTACTTTGCCACGCGTTTACGAGATGCCGCGGCGGCGAAATAGTGCCGAGCCACGCAGCTGAACACCTCGCTGATCATATCCAGTCGCGACCCGAACACCCTATGGTTAAAAACATGGGGATCTTTAATTCTCTGGTCATCACTCGGGCTCGGCCTACTTCTCATCCTTGCCGTGACATGGTCGGCGAACGAATTTCTACCGTTCATTCCAGTCGTTCTGATCGCGGGTGCCCTTGCACTGGCGCTGTTCAAAAGACCCCTGCTGAATCTCGCAGTGGTCATGTGTGGATTCGTTCTGATTGTCGGATTTGAGGATGGCATTCAGCCCGGTGAAATCCTGTACGGTCTGTACTATCTGGGATTTCTGGCTCACTGGTTTTTTACCCGATCGATTCTGCAACAGCAAGTAATTTGCCACAGGCCCGAAGAGCGAGTGTTACTGGCCTTTCTCGTACTCATCACCGTCGCGATACCTGTCTCATTCATCTTCGCTGGATCACCCGGCGCGATCGTAGGTGAGTGGCTGAGTTTTTCCATGCTGGCGTTTTACTGGCCCATTCGCGAGGC
>CALBJU010000076.1 GCA_937893205.1 uncultured Bacteroidota bacterium | reverse complement strand
AATCAAAACGATACCGATGCAGCACGCGACAATGGAGGGCTCTCTCTCATCTGTGGGACCCTTCGAAAAGCAGGTCAGACCCTTCGCGGGCGGCCACGCTATTATTCTTGAAGCGTATCGCGATCTGGCATCCGATGGCTTGCTCTTCAAGGCTGTTACTGAGGAGCCGGACTTGCGACAGGAACTCCTCATCCAGGCATGGCCCACCGAAGAGGGTGTTCTCGTGAGCTTGCAGACATTCGGCGATCCGATGACAACAAAGGCTGTTCGCGAGGCCGTGATGGCGGTAACTGACTGGCTCGTTTCTCAAGGATTGACGCTCAAACAAGCCTGGATCTAGCGAGGAGAGGGCCAGGGTGCGAGGGGGATTACTCCGCTGCCATGCGGTTGCGACGCCAGGCGCTGAACTCTGAAATTGAACCGTTGCTGTTTGATTTGGCCTCAGGATGATGCGAGTCGGCATAAAGCGCCGCTGCAATCGCGATAATCCTTTCAGTTTCCTCGTCGGACTCTTCGAGCTGTTCGGGTTGGAAATGATTTTTCACGAAATGCGTCGAAAAATTGCCGGATGTAAATGCTTCATGCTCCATCACGAATCGGCAGAATGAGATCGTGGTCGGTACGCCCGCAATTTCATATTCAGTCAGAGCCCTTTTCATACGTGCAATAGCGTCCGTGCGCGTTGCGCCCCAGGTTGTGAGCTTGGAAATCATCGGGTCGTAGTACAGTGAGATTTCATCGCCCTGTTTGACACCGCTGTCGAGGCGGACTCCGAATCCGGACGGGGGATCGTGGAGCAGCAGCTTTCCGGGTGACGGCATGAAATTGTTCAGGGGATCTTCGGCATATATCCGACACTCAATCGCGTGCCCGCGCATGGAAAGGTCATCCTGCGAAAAGGGCAATTTATTTCCCTCGGCGACTCGGATCTGCATCTCGACAAGATCGATGCCCGTGATACCTTCGGTCACCGGATGCTCCACCTGAAGGCGCGTATTCATTTCCATGAAGTAATAATTCATGTCCTTATCCAGGAGAAACTCAACCGTACCCGCTCCCACGTAGCCGCAGGATTCAGCCGCTTTGATGGCCGCAGCGCCCATTTCTTCGCGGACATCATCGGTCAATACACTGGACGGAGCCTCCTCGATCACCTTCTGGTGACGACGCTGAATGGAGCATTCACGCTCGAAAAGATGGACGGTGTTACCGTGTGCGTCAGCCAGGATCTGAAATTCGATGTGTCGAGGCTGATCGATGTATTTCTCTATGAATACGCGGCCATCGCCGAAGGCTGAAGCGGCTTCTCTGGAGGCCGCTTCAATTGCGGAGGTGAATTCGTCGGCGTGTTCGACGATTCTCATGCCTTTACCGCCTCCACCCGCCGCTGCCTTGATGAGTACGGGATATCCGATGTCTTCAGCCAGTACGGCGGCTTCGGCCCGGTCCTTTATCGCATCAACGGTTCCAGGCGCCATGGGCACTCCAGCTTCCTGCATGAGTGCGCGGGCGGCAGTCTTGTCGCCCATTGCATCAATCGTTTCAGGTGGTGGCCCGATGAAGCGGATACCCGCTTCGGCGCATGACCGAGCAAATGAGCTGTTTTCGGAGAGAAATCCGTAGCCAGGGTGAACGGCATCCGCGCCAGAGGTTCGGGCAACCTCAAGAATGCGATCCGCGACCAGGTAAGATTCGGAAGATGGAGCAGCACCAATGGGAAAGGCCTCGTCGGCCATGCGTACATGCAACGCGGTGCGGTCTGCTTCGGAAAAGACGGCAACGGTCTCGATATTCAACTCTCGGCAGGTGCGGATTATGCGAACGGCGATTTCACCACGATTGGCGATGAGAACCTTTCGGATGGGCTGAATGTCTGACATAACTACCGAATTCGGGTGGTTGGCACGAAATTGGAGTGATTCTGCAACGGATACCGAGCGCAGAATCGGCAGGATAGTGTCCCCATCGGGTCCAATCCAGTTGGCAGCCGAAACGCGCGCGAAGTTTGATGATCAGAACCTACCATTGATTTAGCCCCAATAAATGTCTGCAGATTTATATAAAAGGCTTGGAGTCTCTGAGAGCGCGGACTCGGACGCAATCAAAAAGGCGTATCGCAAACTCGCTCGCGAACTTCATCCCGACACGAATCCGGACAATCCGAAAGCGGAGGAGCACTTCAAGGAAGTGCAGGAGGCCTACGGGATTCTGTCAGATGACAAGAAGAAACGTCAATACGACCGAATGCGTCGATTCGGAGGGGCAGGTCAAGATCCGTTTCGCACGCGGACAGGAGGCAACTTCTACCAGAACCCGGATGGAACGTACGTTCGGATGGATCAGACTGGATTTGATCCGGGAGCAGGATTCGGAGATATTTTTGAGCGCTTCTTCGGTGGTGCAGCTCCAGATCAGGCGGAACCAAGAGGTCGTTCACAGCCCTCAACAAAAGCGGCGCAGGTGTACGACCGCAAGAGGACCGTGCGAATTTCATTCAGTCGAATGCTGAAAGGAGGCAAAATCACTTTTTCTCTCGATGGCGAAAAGCTGTCCATTCCTTTCCCCAAAGGAGTCAAAGATGGTCATCAAGTCAGAATCCGGTCGAAGGGACGGCCGATGCCCAATGGCGGATCGGGAAATCTATACGTCACCATTCGCGTCGAGGACCACCCCGATTTCGTCCGGGAAGAACTCGCCGTCCACACAAATCTCGAAGTGTCTGCGTTCGATGCCATGCTGGGTGTCGGAACGCAGATCAAGACCCCCCACGGTAAGCGATTGAAGCTGAATATTCCCGCAGGGTCTCAGCCCGGTGAAAAGCTCAGGATCAGGGGGCATGGCGTAGAAACCGAGTCCAAGACAGGCGATTTGATCGTGCACCTGGATATCCAGATTCCCGTCGAGCTTACCGACGAGCAGAAAGAGTTGATTGAAAAGGCTCGTAGCGCCGGCTGAGAGATCCCCAAACAGCTTGAATTGCTATTAGAGGCACGGTGATTCGTCATTTACGGCGCGGAA
>CALBJU010000075.1 GCA_937893205.1 uncultured Bacteroidota bacterium | reverse complement strand
ACCCAGACCCTGGACATAGTCCGTCTCTTTCCTGAACGGCTGAAGGTTGTCATTCTAACCGCGGGTTCTAACGTTGATCTTCTGTCGCAACAAGCGGCTGAATTCGATCCCGAGTGCGTGGTGATCGCCGATACCGATCGGGAAGCGGCTCTAAAGTCCAGTGTAACATGCACGGTTCTCTCGGGAATCGAGGGCTTGATGGAAGCGGCGTCTTGGCCCGAGGTGGATGTTGTAGTTACGGCTTTGGTGGGGGCAGCCGGATTAGTCCCCACCCTTGAGGCCATCAAGTGCGGCCGCCGGATCGCTCTGTCCAACAAGGAGACCATGGTGGTGGCGGGAGATTTGATACAGCAGATGGCAGGGGAGTTCGACTCGCACATTATCCCTGTGGACAGTGAACATTCTGCGATTTACCAATGCTTGGTGGGGGAGCCCCTCGATTCAATAGATCGTTTGATTATTACAGCTTCAGGTGGTCCCTTTCTGAAGAGATCTCTGGATACATTCGATCAGATCACGCGAACTGAGGCACTGAATCATCCCAACTGGAAAATGGGCACGAAAATTACGATTGATTCGGCTACCATGATGAACAAGGGGCTCGAGGTGATTGAGGCGCGGTGGCTTTTTGGAATTGATCCAGAGCGAATTGATGTCGTCATTCATCCAGAATCTATTGTCCACTCCATGGTTCTCTTCCAGGATGGATCGACCAAAGCGCAGATGGGCCCACCTGATATGAAGGTTCCGATACAGTATGCGCTGTCGGCTCCGGATCGATGGCCCGCTGACCACGGGGTTATCGATTGGAACGTACCCGTCGCGCTGAATTTTCAAGCACCGGATCTCACCAAGTATCGTTGTCTTTCTCTGGCGTACGAGGCTCTCGGTGAGGGCGGCGCGATGACGGCGGTCATGAACGGAGCAAACGAAGTCGCGGTCGGACTCTTTCTGGAGGAGAAGCTTGGATTTTCCCGCATCCCGATCCTCATCGAAGACGTTATGATGCGTATCCAACTACCGGAAGGAGAGGGGATCGAGAGCCGAATCCGAGCGGACGCCGACTCACGTAGACTAGCTGTGGAACTAGCAGGCGTAGGCGCGAATTAGAGCGGGTCTGAAGACGCACTTCACGCTTGTCTCTTTTCGTACTATAACCCGACTCCGGGTACTCAATGGACGCCATTCTCAATTTTCTACCCTACATCGGTTGGGTTCTACTTGCCATAATGATCCTCGTGTTCATCCATGAACTGGGTCATTATCTCTTTGCGAAGCTCTTTGGCATGAAGGTCGAAAAGTTTTCTGTTGGATTCCCTCCCAAAATTATTGGAAAGAAGATCGGGGAGACGGAATACGTTCTTGGCCTGACACCACTCGGTGGCTACGTCAAGATTGCCGGCATGGTTGACGAAAGCATGGACACCGACAATCTGGAATCAGAACCAAAGCCGCACGATTTCCGGGCCAAGCCGGTCTGGCAGCGCATGTTAGTGATGACGGGCGGGGTCTTGTTCAATATTATTCTGGCCGCGATCATTTTCATAACAATGAAGGTCGTTTACGGCGAGAGCTATCCTCCGGCGGTTGGTGCAGTTATGGTGTCAGAGGCTTCCGTCGCCCACGATATGGGCTTGCGGACGGGAGATCTGATTACCGGGGTGAACGGGAAGCCGGTAGAAGCCCTCGAGGGACTCGGAGTGATGGAAGAAGTCCTCCTAGCGAATCCGCTCATCATCGACCTCGAACGGGAAGGCGAGCTCATTAGGCTCGAAGGCCCTGTCGACATGATGACCCGCCTCAGCACGTCTGGGGGAACTTTCGGGATTAATTTCAGCGCTGCACTGGTGGGCGTGATCGTGGAAGATTCACCTGCAGAAGCAGCCGGATTGATGCGTGGAGACCAAATAGTCCTCGTTGGAGACTCGGTCATTACGTATTTTGAAGATATTGAACCCGCTCTTCTAGCAACCAATGGATCGTCGTTTTTAATGCGGTTTGTACGATCTGATACGGTTTTCACTTCGGTTTCAGGGCCAGCGGTAAGACTTCCTGATTCATTGCAAATAGTCGATGGGACGATTTTTGAAGTGTCAATGACCGCGGATCGATCTAACGACCAGTTCGTCATGGGAATATTTCAGATGTTCCGATTTAATCGGTACGGGTTCGGCCAAGCTATTGTGAGCGGTGTGGGAGAGACGTTTGTCAACACTCGCCTTGTTGCTGCAAGCCTGAAGAGAATATTCGTCGGTCAGGACAGTTTCAGACAGAATATCGGTGGACCGGTAATGATTGCGAAGGCGACGAAGGAGGCGGCTGATGCTGGCGCCCGGTATTTCTGGGGCATAGTTGCGATGCTTTCCATCACGCTTGCGATAATCAACATTCTCCCAATTCCCGCACTCGATGGCGGACATCTCGTGTTCCTGATCTACGAGGGGATTGTCCGAAAGGAGCCACCTCTCAAGCTGCGGATGATTCTACAGCAAGTCGGAATGGTGATCCTGTTGGCGTTTATGGTCTTTGTCATCTTCAATGATCTGCTCAAACTCTAAGATTTGTGGAGCCGGAGTCAGAAATACAGGATGAGTTGAAATCCAGAGGTCCGCTCCCGGAGCACATCGCAGTCATCATGGATGGCAATGGACGATGGGCGAAGGAGAGGGGAATGGCAAGGGTCCGCGGTCATAGAGAGGGTGTGCATGCCGTGAGAGATGTGACGGAGGCGTGCGCCGAGTTAGGCATCTCGTACCTTACGCTCTACACATTCTCTACCGAGAACTGGAATCGTCCAGCAGCAGAGATCAACGCGCTGATGCATCTACTCATCAAAGCGCTTAAACGTGAAGCTTCCACTTTTCATAAGAACCGAATTCGTCTTCGGACTATCGGAGACATTGATCAATTACCGGCGGCGTGTCAGAGAGAACTGACTGATCTTATGGCTGACACGTCCAAGTATGATAGAATGACATTGATCCTCGCGCTGTCCTATAGTGGGCGTTGGGATATCTC
>CALBJU010000074.1 GCA_937893205.1 uncultured Bacteroidota bacterium | reverse complement strand
CACCGTGGTGACCGATCGTCTGCCAGCTTGCATATCCGGTCTGCGCCTGGTTCATCTCTTGGGCCTGCGCGGGAAGCGCAAAAAACAGGGCCGTCGCAACCAATGCGGCAATAATCAGCCAAACGGAAGAAAGAAATTGTCTTGTCGAAATAATCATGGCGTTCCCTCACGGGGTCTTGTTGTCCTTTTGATGGGAAATAGCCAACAAGCGTGCCACGATCAGATAGACACGGATTCTGCCGATTTGAGGCCCGTTCTGCCTTTGTAGTCTATTTGGAGCCTTAGAAGCCGTTTATCGCCAGCATTATTTTCCTCAATCCGGCAATTTTGACCCCTCAGTTGAGCAAGAGAGAGCTCAATCATCCCAGGATCTGAGTCACCAGGCCAATTTCGGAAAGCACTCCTTTTACCCGAAAACAAGGCTCGAAGTCTCCTTCATACACCTGCGCCTTTCCATCATTATGGACCTGCCAGGTAAGGTCTTCAGCTTTTCCTGTCGAGCAACCGGTCGCCTTCATCAGCTGAGAGGAGACCTCTTCAAACGTATGAATCTCGTCATTGAACAGCAGAACGCTCCACGCGGTCTCCACTGCGACTTCCGTCAGAACGGTGACTTCAGGGTTTTTGTCTTGTTCAGGCAGCGACAACTTCGTTCAGGGTAATGTGGTAGTCTTCCATGACGGAATTTGCCAGCAGCTTTGCACAAGCACTTTCTGCTATTTCTCGAGCGTCACCGAGAGATTCCGCCACAATGTCCATCTCCACATATTTACCTATGCGCACCTGAGAAATGGAGTCAAAGCCAAGCTGCGAGAGTGCGTGCTCCGAGGCCTTGCCCTGTGGGTCGAGAATGGAGGAGCGCAATGTCACGGTAATGTTGGCCTTGTACATGGATCTCAGTTAAAATAAAAATGGACGAGGGCGCCGGCAAAGATACTATTTCCTGGACGTCGTGGCGTACGCCGACTCGCAAAAGTTCACTCCGGGTTTAGCAGCTCCACGTCGCGAATAGCTTTCACGAAGAGAACGAGTGCCCTGCCGGTGCCAATCAGAAGATATACGATCAGAATAAACAGGAGTCCTTTCTCCCGAAAAATAATTACGAGTATGAATCCACCCGTTACGAGAAAGACTTTTAGAGCGTGGCTGCGGATGTATGCGGCTGAGGGATGAGGCGCAGAGTCGAATGGAATCTTCGAAACCATAAGTCCTGACAAAACGATGACCGTGATCATTGTCACGTTTACCTCACCAACGAACTCGATAAACTGCAGAACCAAATCCGCATTGAGAATAATGGCAACGATGGCGAGGCCCGCAACCGGGATCGGAAGGCCATTGAAATAGTCCCCCTTTTCTTCTTCAAAATCGACATTGTATTTGGCCAGACGTACGGCCCCCGCGAGTGCTGGAAGCGATGCGATGATCACTCCCGCCATCCCAAATTCCCGAAGACCAAAAACATAAATCATGAATGATGGGGCAACTCCGAAGGAAACGATGTCAGAGAGGCTGTCAAGTTCCACTCCAAACTGGCTTTCGCCCTTGGTCAGGCGAGCCACCATCCCGTCTAGAATATCGAATATACTGGCGAGTAGAATGAGCCAGGCTGCTGCTGCCAACCGACCTTCAAGCACCTGAATCAACGATATAAAGCCGCAAAACAGGTTCATCAGAGTGAAAAAGGACGGAACCGCTGAGCGGGATATTTTGCGTTTTCCTCTAGCTGGCCTCGTCTCTCTATAGGCGATCAAGCGCTGGCGAAAGCGTCGTTGCTTCAGACCTGGTGTGGATTTTCTTTTTTTTGAAGCCAGCATCAATCAATTCTCATGCGATTCTGAAAGTCGACCCAGCGTGGTAAGGCCTCCCTTGACCTTGTCTCCCACTGCTACCGAAACCGTAGCATCCAGAGGAAACAGTATATCCATTCGAGAACCAAATTTCACCAATCCAAATCGATCGCCTGTAGTCACCACATCTCCCGTAGTGATGTGATACACGATCCGCCGAGCCACGGCGCCAGCGATCTGTTTGAAGAGCACCTTCTGTCCCGATTCGTGCCGGACGCCGAGCTGCGATCGTTCGTTCAACTCGCTCGCCTTTTCATGCCAGGCCACGAGATACTGACCCGAGACGTACTGGTCAAATTCTATCGTCCCTCCTATCGGAATCCTATTGACGTGTACGTCCAGGGGAGAAAGAAATATGGATACCTTGCGGGCCGGGCCCTTGATGTAGAGTGGCTCATCTACTTCTTCAATAATCACGACTGTTCCATCAGCGGGCGAGAGCATCGTGTATGCATCGACACTGGGTACAACGCGCGTAGGGTCACGGAAAAAATAGAGCGTGAACAAGAAGGGCAGAGCAGCGAGCACGCCAATCACGATTCCAGACACTCCACCCAAGTACCTGGCCAGGAAGCCCAGGATGATGCTGATCACCAGGCTTATTCCAATCAGTAAATGTCCTTCCTTGGCAAACATAAAGCGCTTGGTTGCTCTCGCGGCTGATTCGACGTGAGAATGAGTTGCTCTTGAAACCCAAAAATAGCATTCACGTTCGAGAGCAGCCCCATGGTGGTTTAAGATTTCCCACGAATTTGTGTCAACAGTATCCCTTCATACCCTCGGTTGCAAACTCAATTTTGCAGAAACTGGCACCATCGCGGACCAGTTTAGGGCGAAAAACTATAATGTTGTCCCTTTTGGGGATCGCGCAGACGTCGTAGTCCTCAACACCTGTACAGTCACCGATCAAGCCGATCGCAAGTGCAGGCAGGCCATCAGAAGGGCCCTGAAAGCGAATCCAGAGGCGTGTGTTATCGTGACAGGGTGTTTTGCCCAGCTCCAGCCCGAACAAATCGCCGGAATTGACGGAGTTGATGTAGTTCTGGGCGCGAGCGAGAAGTTCAACTTGTTTGCCTACGTCGATGCGTTCTCTAAAAAAGAAAAGACACAGATCGAGGTCTCCTGCATCGACGAAGTCAGCGAATTCGGGGCCGCATTTTCGGCCTTTGAACGGACCCGTGCTTTTCTGAAGGTCCAAGACGGGTGCGATTACAGCTGCACATTCTGCACCATACCGCGTGCTCGCGGCGCCAGCCGATCAGATACGATAGCGGGAATCGTCGAGCAGGCGGAATTGATAGCGGAGCGTGGCTTCAAGGAAATCGTAATTTCGGGAGTCAACATTGGATTGTTCGGCCAGGAACGTGGAGAATCACTCCTGACCTTGATTCGCGAATTGGACCGGGTCGAGGCCGTCGATCGGTACCGAATTTCGTCCTGTGAGCCCAATCTCCTTTCGGATGAAATCATTGATTTCGTGGCGGAATCGCGCGCATTCATGCCGCACTTCCACTTGCCTCTTCAGAGCGGAGATGATTTTGTGCTCGGAAAAATGCGCCGACGATACCGCCGGAATCTGTATGCGGATCGAGTCGATCGAATCTTGCGCACGATGCCGGATGCCGCGATTGGAGTGGACGTGATCGTGGGATTTCCAGCCGAGACAGAATCTCGATTTGAAAACTGCTTCGCGTTCATTTCCGACCTCCCGGTCTCGTATCTGCACGTGTTCACGTATTCGGAGCGCCCCAATACCGTAGCAGTAGATGAGCTGAATTCGATGGGTGGATTGGCCGTCGAAAAACATGTCCGATCTCATCGCAACAGAAGGCTACGACTCCTTTCAGAAAAGAAGCGAGCCTCGTTTTATTCTCGTTTCATGGGATCATATCGGCCCGTTCTATGGGAGGACAGCAACAAAGGAGGGCTGATGTCGGGATTTACGGACAATCATATTCGAGTGGAATCACCGTACGATTCGGATCGCGTGTCACGCATAGAACTTACCCTTCTTGGAAACATCGCGTCCTCGGGCAATGTGGCCGCCATGCAATCGGAGATGGATAGTTTGCCTGTGATTCAGGACCTACCTTACTCTTGATTCACCTCCATATATCGGTAAGATCGAATGCGAATCACCGTTTTATTGCTATTGGCCATGAACGTAGCCGCCTCTGGATGTGAAGTCTTGGGGCCCGATGATCCACCGTCGATTGAGCCTGACGTGAATCAATCCCGTTGGAATGCATATCACGACGGAGACTATCATTTTGAGATCAACAGAGGCTGTTTCTGTATGAACGGCGGCAGTTTCTGGGTTCAAGTCGTCGATTCCGAGGTCGTTTTCGCGATCAATAACTTTTCGCAGGAGCCTGTATCTGTTGAATACCTCCAGAATTTCGAAACGATCGATGATATTTTCGACATGGTTCGCAACGCGGAGAAGGATGCCGATGAACTCGTGGTTCAATACTCCGAGTTCGGCTATCCGAGCATGGTCACCATCGACTGGAATGTGATGGCGATAGACGACGAAATATCTCTCACGGTCTCAAACTTGATCCTCGGCGTCGCTCTGATCGATTAATGCGCGCGGCTATCTTGACAGATAGAGATTTTGAGGGATTTTCTTCGCTCCGCTCGGATAATGCTCATCTCTATCTTGACAGATAGAGATTTTGAGGGATTTTCTTCGCTCCGCTCGGATAATGCTCATCTCTATCTTGACAGATAGAGATTTCTCATTTCAAAAGGCTTGCGGAAGTGCTCGTCTTCGAAATCGTCGATGAAGGCAATCGACTCTCCGGTAGATTTCATCTCGGGACCGAGTTCTTTTCTAACCTCCGGAAACTTATCCCACGAGAAAACGGGTTCTTTGATCGCGAACCCCTCGAGTGAAGACTCCAGTTCTCCCCTCTCGCGAAAAGTCACCAGTTTCTCACCCAGCATTACCAAGGTGGCAATCCTGGAGATCGGGATCTGAGTCGCTTTGGCTACGAACGGCACCGTCCGTGACGCACGAGGATTGGCTTCGATGACGTAGACAATGTCATTTTTTATCACCATCTGCACGTTGACCAAGCCTATCACCTTGAGACGCATCGCAATTTTGGTGATGTAGCGTCGGACCGTGGCTTGAATTTCTTCAGAGATTGAGTATGGTGGCAATACGGCCGTCGAGTCACCCGAATGAACACCCGCAGGCTCGATATGCTGCATGATGCCGCAGATCCAGACCTCTTCCCCGTCGCAGATCGCGTCGACGTCAAGTTCGATCCCGTCTTCCAGGAAGAGATCCAACAGAATCACGTTATCCGGCATCAGTTTCCAGATCTGTATGACGCACTCTTCAACCTCCTCCTTGTTGATAGCGATGCGCATGCCCTGACCGCCAAGTACGTAACTGGGTCGAACCAGGAGCGGGTACCCGATTTTTTCTGCTACCTCGACCGCTTCATACTCTGATCGCGCAGCGCCATAGGGTGGATATGGTATTTCGAGTTCCTTCAAGATTTCAGAGAACCGGCTCCGATCCTCCGCAAGATCCATGTCGTCGAACTGTGTACCGATGATTGGAATTCCTTTCTCTTCGAATTTCTTAGATAACTTGAGCGCGGTCTGACCGCCCAGTTGAACGATGATTCCGTCAGGGTTCTCGTGCTCGATGATGTCGTAGACCCGCTCCCAATAGACCGGCTCGAAATACAGCTTGTCCGCGACATCGAAATCCGTCGACACCGTTTCCGGATTGCAGTTTATCATTATGGCTTCGTAGCCCATTTCCTTCGCAGCCAGAATGCCGTGGACACAGGAGTAGTCGAACTCTATACCCTGTCCAATTCTGTTTGGGCCACTGCCCAGAATGATCACTTTCTTCCTATCCGAGACTTTGCTTTCAGTCTTCGATTCGTACGATGAATAGTAGTACGGAGTCTTAGCTGGAAATTCGCCTGCGCATGTGTCCACCAACTGGTATGAAGGCTTGATGCCCAACGACTTACGATATTCACGAACCGCGTCTTCGGTCTCTTCGTTTTGCACGAGATACGCGATCTGGAAGTCCGAAAAGCCGAATCGCTTTATCTGAAGCAT
>CALBJU010000073.1 GCA_937893205.1 uncultured Bacteroidota bacterium | reverse complement strand
GGACGCAATTTTATCCTACAATAAAGATGCCCTGCATTGACCCATTTGGGGCTCGGGCCTAACCCATCCGTGTTAAGGCTTGATCAAAAAAGCGATAGCCGTTGATATCATTCCGGCAACTCGGTATCCTAGCCCCTGTCTCCGCTGGATTACACAGAGCGAAACGAAGTTTTTTGATACGCTGTCGGGAATAGATGAGTAGCAGAAGAGAAGCACGCGAAAGAGCTATGCAGGCTATGTATGCGTTCACCTTAGGGGGGGACGATGCTGAGCATGTCGTCGAGACCATCATCGACGCGCAGCTTGGAAACGATCAAGTGGCTAAGGATTTCGCCAAGAAACTCTTCATTCGCACACAGGATATTGCGGAGGAAGCGGACGAAATAGTAACCAGATACACCAAAAACTGGGAGCTGTCTCGTATTGCTCTCATAGACAGACTCCTGTTGCGACTGGCGATTTGTGAAATGCTCTGCTTCGAAGATATTCCCCCGAAAGTGTCCATCAATGAAGCCATTGAAGTTGCCAAACGTTACAGCACCGACAGGAGCGGCAAGTTTATCAATGGAATTCTGGACGCAATTTTAACTGAGTTCAAGAAGGAAGGACGCCTCAAGAAAACAGGACGAGGACTTGTAGGAATGGAGACCCTTGAGCCGGAAAAGCCTAAAGACGACCAATGACAAAATCCTCTGATCACCTCAGAAGGGACTTCTTACGATGAGTCTCATCGCCATCGGGGACGTTCATGGTTGCGCACTCACGCTGGATGCGCTGATTCGCTCGCTTGACATACAAGCGGACGACCACCTTGTTTTTATCGGGGACTACATCGACCGAGGTCCTGACTCCAAAGGTGTAATTGATCGCCTGTTTGCGCTTAGAGAAAAGCACACGTGCACGTTCCTCCGGGGTAATCACGAGGAACTCATGCTCGGATATCTCGACGATGGCGAGTACGATCTGTGGGCCATAAACGGAGGAGTAGCGACACTGGAAAGTTACGGAGCAGTTGGAAACGGCTCAGTAATTCCAGATGAGCACGTAGAATTCATCAGAGAAACCAAGATGTATCTGGAGACCGATGAGTTTTTCTTTGTCCACGCGGGACTCAAGCCCGGCCTGACGATCGTAGAAAATCTTGAGGCGGGGGACGAAAAGGTTTTTCTGTGGGAAAGAGGTCACCTCAAGGCTACCGATCTACCTTGGGAAAAAACGGTAGTGTGTGGGCATACACCCGTTTCAGAGCCAATGGATACAGAGAAACTGATTAACATCGACACGGGCTGCGTTTTTTACACACACCCTTCGCTGGGACATCTCACGGCGGTTCGCCTCCCCGAGCGTCGTTACTTCAGAATACCCTTCGTGGGCTGATCGCAAGAACCCTGCTGCGGGATCAAGCGGGAATTGCGTCGTCAGTATGGAATCCAGATTCCGATTCGAAAAACAGGCCGAGTAGTGCCCATCTCAAAATACCAGCTCACCGAGCGTTTTGAAGCCCAGTACACTCTCGCAAACGGATCCACCACCAGCTCGAAGCGACGATTAGCCTCTCCCTCGGACTCATCCCTCGAAAAGGCGATCGCCGGCCCAGCCCGAACCCCCACATCAATGTCAAATCCGCGATAGGCAGCGTTACCGATCAGGCGTTCAAATCCAAAAATTCTGATGGCAGCGCCCGGTAGTATGGCTACCCGGATTTGTCGATCCGTATTGGCGAATAGCGGTTCAAGGTCGGCCAAGAGTACTAACTCCCTGGTGTAAACCGTGCGAACCGCCAGATTGCCCAACTCCAACCCGATGCCTCCGCCCACAGAAGCGCCAATCTGCAGGTGTTTTCCGCCGGGCGCAGTGCGTTGAGCGGAAGCCGCAAAGGTCGAAAAAAGGCACACAAGGGCCACTACCGCAGTATTCCACCAGTCTTTACGAGAGTTTAGAAACAAATCGGCACCGCGGGGTTTATCGACCGACTTTTTAAACGGGTCGATGTATGGGTTGGCCCAAATATACTTCATGAGTTATGGCCTTACGATGTGGCATCGTGGGACTTCCCAACGTTGGGAAATCCACCCTTTTTAACGCGCTCAGCCGAGCCGGCGCCGAATCGGCGAACTATCCGTTCTGCACAATTGAGCCGAATGTGGGTATGGTTTCCGTGCCCGACACCCGTCTGACCAAACTGGGCGAGATCAACGAGTCTGTAAGTGTAGTCACGACGACCATTGAATTTGTTGACATCGCGGGCTTGGTTGCCGGCGCCTCGAAAGGCGAAGGTCTAGGGAATCAGTTCCTCGGGCACATCAGGGAGGTCGACGCCATCATTCACGTTGTTCGTTGCTTCGATGACTCGAATGTTGTGCATGTATCCGGCGCTGTCGATCCAAAGCAAGACATCGAGATTATAGAGACGGAATTGTTGCTGAAAGATCTCGATGCCGTCGAAAAACGGATAGAAAAAAGCACAAAAGCCGCGAAAGGTGGTGACAAGACGGCCAAGGACGAGCAGGCGTTTTATGAACGCCTGCTGACTTTTCTCTCGGATGGCAACCCTATCCGTTTGCTTGAGACTACAGATCCGGAAGCAATCTGGCTAAAGTCGCTATTCCTACTGACCAACAAACCCGTCCTCTACGCGGCGAACGTGAGCGAAGACGACATTCAAGGAGAAAATGATCATGTTCTCAGGGTCCGCGAAATTGCGGCCGAGGAGAGAGCGGGCGTGGTAGTTGTATGCGCCGAGCTGGAATCTCAAATTTCCGAACTGGAAGACGATGAGCGGGATCTCTTTCTTCAAGAGATGGGCCTGGAAGTGTCCGGGCTGGACCGCCTGATTGAGGCCGCCTACAAACTGCTGGGCTT
>CALBJU010000072.1 GCA_937893205.1 uncultured Bacteroidota bacterium | reverse complement strand
GTCCAATGGCACGAGAAATCCGGATCTCTCAAGAACATCTATTCCAACAAACGTAAATGAACAAAGTCCTCATCCCAATCATTGGCATCGCGCTGCTTGCTGGCGCGGCGCCAGCAAGCGTAATCCCGGTTCCAACTGAGGTCGTCCCCGAAAAGGTCTCCAACGCCAAACCGCGGAATGTGGTTTTCATTCTCTCGGACGATCATCGTTACGATGCGATGAGTTTCATGGGGCATCCCTTCGCCCGGACGCCACACATGGATGCGATGGCGAAGAACGGGATCCATCTCAAGAACGCCTTCGTCACCACCTCACTTTGCTCGCCAAGCCGGGCGTCCATTCTCACGGGGCTCTACACCTTCCGCCACCGCGTGATCGACAACCAGCGGGCGGTTCCTGAAGGAACACTGTTCTTCCCTCAGTATCTGCAAAAGGCGGGTTACAACACAGGGTTCGTCGGCAAGTGGCATATGGGGCATGCCAACGACAACCCTCGACCAGGCTTCGATTATTGGATCAGCTTCAAAGGTCAGGGGAATTACTATCCGCCCAGCGAAGACTACACCATCAATGTGAACGGCAAGCGGGTGAAGCAAGATGGCTACATCACGACGCTGCTCACGAAGTATGCCGTGGATTTCCTCGAGCAGCAGACGGACCGGGGAAAGCCCTTTTTCCTCTACCTGTCCCACAAGGCCGTGCACGGCCCGTTCACGCCCGAGCCCAAATATAAGGGCTCGCTGGCCGATGAGCCCTTTTCACTGCCGGATTCCAGCGCCCTGCAGACGAACAATTACGCCAACCGGCCGCGTTGGCTGCTCGACCAACGCAACAGCTGGCACGGCATGGATTTTCCGTTGCACAGCGGTTCCACCGCCGAGGCCTTCTACAAGAGCTACTGCGAGGCATTGCGTTCCGTCGATGACAGCATTGGCGCGGTCACGGAGCAGCTGAAGAAGATGGGGATTCACGACGAGACATTGGTCATCTACATGGGAGACAACGGCTACATGTTCGGCGAGCACGGCCTGATCGATAAACGCGTCGCCTACGAAACCTCCAGCCGGGTCCCCATGCTGATGCAATGCCCCGACCTGATCAAAGCGGGATCGGTCGTGGAAAAGATGGTCGCCAACATCGACATCGCGCCCACGGTGATGGAAACGATGGGGCTGCGAAAGCCGCCGCACATGGACGGGCAGAGCTTTCTTCCCCTGGCGCGAGGCGAGGCGATCCCGTGGCGCGACTACTTTCTCTATGTCTACTACTGGGAGCAGAATTATCCGCAAACCCCCACCCATTTCTCCCTCCGAGGCGATCAATATAAATACACGACCTACTACGGTGTCTGGGATACGGATGAGTTGTTCGACATTCAAGCCGATCCGATGGAACAAAAGAACCTGATTCACGACCGGTCATTCGCGAAAACAAAAACCGCGATGCAGAAGCGCCTCTACGAGATGATGGATGAACTGGGCGGTATGAATATCCCGATAAATCCCCCTCGCGGCAACCAACAGAACAAGCGCCTTCGCAGTAGAGGTGTTCACGGTCAGGGAGGAGAACAAGCGGCTGACTTTCCGGAAGCCATGATTGTCGATGAGCCGCTGAGAAAACTTTTCAAATGAGATAAGGCATTCCAAAGAGAATTTTTGAAATAATGAGAAACCATTTCAAGTCCATACGGTCCACTTGGATCTTGGGGGTAATCAGCTTTGCCGTGGCGGTTCATGCCACTGATGGGCCTGTTCCAGCGCCGGTTGCGCATCATCCCAACATTGCAGAGATCACCCTCTTTGCTGAGAACCCTGACATCGTGACTCCCATCGGGATTGCAGTCGCGCCGGATGGCCGGGTCTTTGTGCAGGAAAACCACACGCATAAGCGCACGAAGGACTATCAAGGGCCGAAAAAGGATCGTATTTTGGTTTTCGAAGACACCGATGGCGATGGCGTTTCGGACAAGCGATCTGTCTTCTACGAAGGGCATGTTTACAGCACGGATCTTCTGTTTGGTCCTGATGGGCATCTCTACGTCTCGACCCGCTGGTTCATTGGGCGATTTCCAGGCGCGGCCACCGAAGCCAGGGCGAACGGCGATCCCGAAGTCCTGATTCAATGTAAAACGCAGGGCGACTACCCACACAATGGCGTGGGAGGACTGGCGATTGATCCAGGCAATCCTGATTGGCTTTCGTTCGGGTTTGGCGAAAACCTGGGTGAGGACTACACCTTTGTCGGTTCCGACGGAGTCGAATATTCCGGCGGAGCGGAGGGAGGATCAACCTACCATTGCAAAACGGATGGCTCTCAGCTGAAGCGCATCACCACGGGTCACTGGAATGCGTTTGGCATGGCCTACGATCTGGATGGCAATCTCTTCTCCACCGACAACGATCCAAGCAGCACACCTCCGAATCGTCTTCTCCACATCGTTCCGGGCGCGGACTTTGGCTTTGAGTATCGCTACGGTCGCTCTGGTCGTCATCCACTCGTGAGTTGGTATGGAGAGATTCCTGGGACCCTCGGCATGATTGGGACGCTGGGAGAAGCAGCCTGCGGGGTGATTCCATTTGGCCCCGGGAAACTTCTTTCCGCCTCATGGACGGACAACCGGGTGGATCTGCACCCGCTCACAAAAAAGGGCGCCTCTTTCGAAGCCAGTCGTGAACCTTTCATCAGTGGCTCGAATAATTTTCGCCCGGTTCATTTTTCGTATTCGCCGGATGGAAGGGCTCTCTACTTTACCGATTGGGTGAAGCTTTCCTATCCGGTGCATGGCCACGGAAAGATCTGGAAAGTTACCTTCAAGGAGCCAATTGCCCAGGCGCCCCACCCTCGCAAGTCCAAATCGTCGCTGCTGCCTGAACTGGCTCTCGAAAAGCTCGGCAGCGCTGATCCATACGTATGGACCGCTGCAATCGATGTGCTTGCGCAGAATCCCGCGATACTCAAAGCGCACGATTGGAAAGCCGATTCGAATCCTCTTGCCCGCGCGAACTACGCAGTGGCGCTGAAGCGTGTCGATCCCAAAAAGGAAGCCTCCATCATTCCGGAACTGCTCGCCGATGCCTCTGCGAATGTTCGATACGTCGGGATCAAATGGATTGCCGATGAAGGTCTGACCCAATATCAGGGAGAGCTCGATCGACAGTTCGACCGGGCAGATCTCAAGCGTCGGAATCTACGCGCTGTTGTCGCCGCAATGGCCAAAGTGAGTGGCGGAAGCGAAGGTGAATTCTCTCCGGCCAAGACCTTGCTAAGTCTCGCCCTCGATTCCACAAAACCGGCGCGGCTTCGAGCGCTCGCGTTGCAAAGCGTGGCCGTCAATCATCCGGGCCTCACGGTCGCGAAGCTCGCCGGATTGGCAAAGTCCGCCAAAGTGATGATCCGCCGGGAAGCGATCAGATCGCTCGCGCTTCACCCGAACGAAAAGCGCGGTCCAGCGCTGGCCTCTCTGGCTGCCAATGCATCCCTGCCTCCTGTTTTGCGCGCTGACGCCATCGCGGGCCTTGCAGACTTTGCGGAAGAACACGTCGGGCTTCTGGAAAAGTTGGCCGGCGCCAAAAACGCCATTGTGACAGCTGAAGCCGCCCGCACTTTGGCTTCCGGGGGAGTGGTATGGCGTGAACTGCCGGCGAAACCGGAGTTGGATGATGTGCCGGCCTGGGTAAGGCTTGTTGCGGAGGCGCCGGGTAAACCGGACACTTCCCTCGGCCGCCGACTGTTCTTTCATTCAAGGCTAGGCACGTGTCACCGCTGTCATTTGTTTGACGGCCGTGGTCTCGAAGTGGGGCCTGACCTGACCTCACTGCACAAGCAGGACGGAATTGATCGGACCTGGCTGCTGACGCATATCCTCGACCCCAACGCGGAGGTCGCCCCGTATTTCCGCCCCCAACATATCACCACCAAAGATGGAGGATCTTATCTGGGTTTCATTCTCGGGAAGGAAGGCGCGGCTCAGGCATACATGGGAACAGACGGCAAGAAATTTAAGATTCGCAAGATGGACGTGGTCCGGCGCGAGGAGATTCCGGTATCCCTGATGCCGCCCGCCTTGATCCACAACATGTCCGCCAGCGAGATTCGGGATTTGCTGGCATTCCTATTGAACGGCGGAGAGTAGGATGAGCGTGACATGCGATTAAGGGATAAAGTAGATCGAAGAGGATTTCTGCAACGGAGCCTGGCGTTGAGCGCAGGTTTGACGATGGCGCGATTGACGCCACGGGCCACGGCTGCCAGAGTCAAGACCACCCAGATCGAGCCCAAGGGATTCTTCACTCTTGGACGGCGCAAGGATCATTGGTGGCTCATCAAGCCGGACGGAAAGCCTTTCTTCACCATGGGGCTGAACCACATCGATCCGGCGAGCTTACGCTATCCAGAGAATATTCATATCTGGCAAAAGAAATATGGCGGCAGCACGGTTCGCTGGATCAAGGAATCGGTGGTTCCCAATCTCAAGTCATGGGGTTTCAACACCGTGGGTTGGGTGCAGGAGGTGACCGTCCGCAAGTGGCGGCACTCGCGTCCGTTCACCAATGATGAGTACAAGGCGCTGGGCATGCCCTACTGCCATCTGTTGCCATTCATCGAATCGCATCAATGGGAAAAGCACAGCGTACACTTCGATTTTCGCAGCGAGGACTGGAAGGAATGGTGCGATTATGTCGCGCGATCCCATTGCGCAGAACTGAGCGACGATCCGAACCTTATCGGCTATTTCTACAGCGATTGCCCCTGCTGGATTCACCAACGGCCGGACAACGCCTGGCGCGGCCCGATGTTTGATCCCGAACGTCTGAAGACGGAAGCCGGTCGCAAGG
>CALBJU010000071.1 GCA_937893205.1 uncultured Bacteroidota bacterium | reverse complement strand
ATGCTCTGGGATTCAACCTCGTCGGATACGGATGCACGACCTGTATCGGTAATTCTGGTCCACTTCCGAAAGCGGCGGACGAAGCCGTGCGCGAAGGAGATCTGATCGTCAGTGGTGTGCTTTCCGGGAATAGAAACTTCGAGGGACGTATTCACCAACTCGTTCAGGCCAACTACCTGGCCTCCCCCCCTCTGGTGGTTGCCTATGCGCTGGCTGGAACGGTCGATTTAGATCTGTCAAAAGACTCTCTCGGAACGGATTCAGAGGGTAACGAGGTTTTCTTACGGGATATCTGGCCGACTACGGCCGAAATTCGCGAGCTCGTCAACCGATGTGTCACTCCTGAAATGTTCAAGAAGGAATACGACGGCATTGAAGATTCCAATGCAACCTGGAATGCCATCACCATTCCTGAAGGCTCGATCTACGAGTGGAGCAGCGAGTCCACCTACATTCAGGAGCCGCCTTTTTTCATGGACTTGACCCCTGAAACTCCGTCGATATCGAGTATTGAGGGAGCGCGCGTTCTCGTCAAGGTTGGAGATTCCATCACTACGGATCACATTTCTCCAGCCGGAGCCATTGCCCCAGATGGGCCTGCAGCTGAATATCTGCTTGAAAACGACGTCGATTACCTCGATTTCAACTCATTTGGATCGCGCCGCGGTAATCATCAGGTCATGATGCGGGGCACATTTGCCAACATCCGGATGAAGAACCACCTGCTTCCCGGCACCGAAGGTGGAGTTACGAAATACTTTCCGACGGATGAGTCCATGACCATCTACGATGCGGCAATGCGATACCAGGAATCTGGCACGCCGCTGGTGGTTCTCGCCGGGAAAGATTACGGGATGGGATCGAGTCGTGACTGGGCGGCTAAGGGAACGCTACTCCTCGGCATCAAGGTTGCCATCGCCGAGAGCTATGAGCGAATTCATAGATCGAATTTGATCGGGATGGGAGTGTTGCCACTCCAGTTCGCAGCAGGACAGACGGCTGAGTCGCTTGGACTGGACGGAACGGAGACGTTTTCTGTCCCAGTTACAAATGATGTCACGGCTCTCAGCCAGATCAGCGTCACGGCCACCAAGACGGATGGCTCGTCGTTTGAGTTTATTACCGACTGCCGCCTCGACACGCCGGTTGAAGTGGAATACTACCGCAACGGCGGAATTCTGCACTACGTGTTGCGCGAGTTTCTTGGGCACTCGAGTGTCGAAGCTTAGCCTTCGGAATTGACAGAAAAAAGAAAGGGGGGGCAGCTGCGCTGCCCCCCCTTTCTGTAAGATTCTAGATCGCTCAGTCGATGTGAACTTCTTCCATCAGAATCAGCCCGGATGGGTCGGCGGTGAAAGTGACCTGCCCGAATGACACAAAGGCAACACTTCCGGTGTAGGCATCCCGAAGCACCGTGTCGTCAGGCCAGACCAGGGACACGTTGATACGTGTTTTGCCAGAAGCACCGACCACGATTACCACTTCGTCTGAGTCTAACCCCATCTGGAGTCCCCTATAGAAGGTGTACGGCTCGTCTTGAACAATATCATGTCCTCCACGCGCAATGGCCGGGTGCGCAGCACGAAAGGAACCAACTTTCTGCCAGTGCGCCAGGACCGCTTCATCAGTAGAAGCCCAATTCATCTGGGACCGGGTGCGTTGGGTCGAATCTGAAACAGCCCTACCTGCACGGCGGGCGGACTCATCGCCATAGTAAACGGAGACGCCACCTGGGGAAAGAAGTAGACGAGTACCCGCCGCGATCAGTTCAGATCGATCGAAGAGACTCGTATCGTCAGAGGAGAGAAAGGACAATTGGTTGACCGTTGCACTTTCTCGAGCGGAGACGTATCCGCTATACAATGATTGCAAATCCGCGCCATCGTCCTGTCTGAATTCTCTATTCAGCACTGAATCGAACTCATTATCTGGCCGGGAAGAGGATTCGGATGCCATGCTCCCTGCTTCTCCCGCCATCCAAAATTTCTTGTCGTCAAGTGCTTTCTCTGGATTTAGCTCCTTCCATTCTTGCAGCGCAATCGTTACTTCATTCCGAAACGCAACCATGACGGCAGGATCTACACTTTCAGAATTTGCAATCCGAAAACCATCAATTCCATAATCTCGAACCCAGTCGGATAGCCATTTGACCACGTGATTGGCGGCCGTGCGGTTGAGGGAAGTGCGGGTAAAAAATGCATCGAGCGAAGCTTCTTCAGAGGCCACCTTGTCAGCGCCCCACTTCAATTTCAAAAAATATGGTAGGCCTCCTACCTCGACATCTGAACGGATGTCCGGAAGTGCTCCCTCGCACACGGTGGGAATAGAGTCGCCACACGGCTCGTAACCCGTGATATCCGCCCGAATCCAATCTGGACCCCACCACCGAGACCAAGCCTCGGTTGAATCGGTAAACGTCACATATTCGCTCTGATAGGATTGCCAGCCCAACTTGCTGGCTGGCTTCCATGACCGCCAGGCATCCGAGCTCAATCCGCCAAAATTAAATGAGGACATATCATACATGGTGGCGGGCCCAACATGGCTCAGATTCACATCCACGATCAGTCGGAGTCCACTCTCGTGCGCCGCGTCTACCAGTCGGCTAAAATCATCTGCGGTGCCAAATGCCCTGTCGACCTCGGTAAAATCGAGGGGCCAGAATCCGTGATATGCATACTCCTGAAAATCACCATCGCCGCCGCCGACCCATCCGTGTATCTGCTCATACGGAGCGGATATCCACAGTGCATTGATACCCAGGTTGGTGAAATAGCCATCTTCAATCCAGCCCGTCAGCCCGGCAAAATCGCCTCCGAGAAAGTGCCCGGTGGAATCGAGAGCGTAAGGTGATCCACTGCCATCGAGTCCGCGACCGTAGGCAGAATCGTTGGAGCTGTCACCATTCGAAAAACGATCGGTGACCAGTTGATAGACTGTCGCATGGTTCCAGGAAAACTTGGTTTCCTGGGCTTCTGCGGTTGTCACGATTAACATCGCAACGACCGCCGTAAGCCGGCTCAATCGCATGAATGGAGTCAGAATGATGATGGGATTTTGATAATCGACGTAAGGTAAGGTATTGAACCTTTTCCTTTTCTGACCCCACGCAAAATTGCCCGACGTTCAGACCTCGTTATTGATACAAGATCTCCTCAATTAAGCCCGGGCTCGGCTAGAAGAGCGGAAGATTCCGGTCTGATTCATGTGCCCAACATATCGTCCCAAAACACGAACTTCTTCGAACACATCCGGACGGATATGGATGTCTTCATACTGCTCATTTGCTGGCTCAAGGCGTAACCCACTCTGGTCGTAGAACACTTTCTTCAGAGACGTTTCGCCGTTATAAAGAACGGCTCCAATACCGCCATTGGGAATGTCATCGTCCATCAAAAGCACATAGTCGCCATCGTGGATGTCTTCTCCAATCATGGAATTTCCAGACACACGAATGGCAAATATCCTGTCAATCCCGGGAAAGAGTGTCTCGAGAGAAATGGTACCCAGATTTTCGTCAACCGCCTCCTGGAGTACTCCTGCGGATATGATTCCTCGAATCGGAATGCCGACCTGAACCGGTTCATGATCCAGCTCTTCCGGAAAGAAGAAACCATCGTGCTCTTTCATCAGAAAGCCTTTTCTGTGAAGCGCCTGAAGGTTCTGGGTAACGCTGTTCGGTGAGCGAAATCCAAATTCTACCGACATCTCACGATATGTGGGCCAATCCCCTTCATCGGAGACGTAATTTTTGAGATACTCCAGAAATGATTCCTGTTTTACCGTTAGTCCCCTGCGCGACATGGCTTTATACTATTCGATGTTGAAGATGTTGACCGGTCTACATATATAATACATATATATTTTATCAACATCAACTCTCGGGCGTAGACAATTGCGCAAATACCCGCGCGCTTCTTGAGGGGTAGGACTCTTCAACATGATATTTGAGATAGGCAGCGACGGCAGCACCCACCCCACTGGAGGTCTGGGCGTCCATCTCCATCCGAACTACGTCAGACAGATCCGCGCGAGCCAGGACCGCAAACGCGCGTAGGACTGAGCGGCTCGCCTGATGCGATACACCATCAGGCTCCGCTGAAATTGTGATGTGACCTGAACGAAGATCAAGTATTGCCGCCTCACCAGTTAATCCCTTTACCAAATCACCGTCGAAGGCTGGACCAAAACCCAGGAGCGTGGCCAGACGAAGCTGGAAAAAAGGCCACAGGTTGCTTGTCCTGCCGGGCGCTTTATCGAGTGCAGTGAGGGTCGCGGCAATCAGACTGAAGACCTGTTCATTTCTCTGGTCGCTCTGCATCAGGGAGGAAACCAACTCGATGACCCGAATGCCTGTCTCCATACGCAAGAGAGAACTGCGCAGCTCATCGTGGGTGTTCACATGCGACGCCTCAGAAAGAGTCTGCAAGTCTCTTCCGGGCTTGCAATGAATTATGGCACTGATGTGCGCCATGGGCTCCAGCGTAGAGCCGAATCGAGATTTCGAGGCACGGGCTCCCCGGGCAATCACCCCCATTTTCCCACCCTCACGCGTATACAGCGTCACAATACGGCTCGTCTCGCTGTAATCGATCGACCTGAGGACGATCGCATCGGAGTGCAGAATATTGGATTTTGCCATGGTGTTGTGAGGGTACCCCACATTCATAAGACGCCAAGCCCAGGTTCACGCGCCAGAACATTCCATCCGTTCCGGCTGAGACATCAGCTTGAGGTTACGTTTTCCGCGCGGAGGTGTCAACGCCCAGAACCCACTTCCAAGAACATATCAAACCGACAGAAGGCAGGCAAGTCATGCCGACAGCAGACAGAGACA
>CALBJU010000070.1 GCA_937893205.1 uncultured Bacteroidota bacterium | reverse complement strand
CGGCAGCTTGTTCAATTCTCATTTTCGGAATACCACGAGAAATAGCTTCCGCCATTCCACCGACCTCATCCACTTCGCGGATATGAGATCGGGCGCTCTGGATCAATTTCCGAGTCAAATCCTCGAGATATCGTGACCCCCCGAATAGGTCGACTGCCTTCGAAATATCAGTTTCCTGTTGAAGGATCAGCTGAGTGTTTCTAGCAATCGTTGCAGACTCATCGGTAGGAAGGGCAAGTGCCTCGTCAAGCGCATTGGTGTGCAAGGACTGCGTGTGCCCACAAATCGCAGAAATAGCCTCGATGGTTGTCCTCGCTACGTTATTGTAGGGGTCCTGGGCTGTGAGGGACCAACCGGAGGTCTGGCAATGAGTGCGTAATTTGCTCGACTTGGGATTCTTCGGGTTGAACTGCGCCATCAATTCAGCCCACAGGGTTCTGGCCGCGCGCAGCTTTGCTACTTCGGTCATCACATTCATTCCGATCCCGAAAAAGAACGACACTCGAGGGGCGAACGAATCGACCTTCAGACCCCCGGTTATCGCCTGTTTCACGTATTCCAGGCCATCGGCAAGCGTATATGCCAGTTCCAGATCGGCGGAAGCACCGGCTTCGAGCATGTGATATCCGCTGACCGAAATGGCATTGAAAAGGGGCATACGCTCTGACGCAAACCGGATGACGTCGCTGACAATTCGCATCGACGGCGGCGGCGGGTAAATGAAGGTGTTCCTAACCATGAACTCCTTCAGTACGTCGTTCTGTATCGTGCCGGAGAGCGATTCTGTCGAAACCCCGGATTCCTCAGCCGCCACGATAAAAAAGGCCATCACCGGCAAAACTGCTCCATTCATCGTCATGGAAACACTCATCTGATCGAGCGGAATGTCCCGGAAGAGAATTTTCATATCCTCCACCGTGTCGATGGCAACTCCGGCCTTCCCGACATCGCCTACCACTCGTTCGTGATCCGAGTCATAGCCCCGATGAGTTGCCAGGTCGAATGCGACGGACAATCCCTTTTGCCCAGCGACCAGATTTCGCCGATAAAATTCATTCGACTCTTCTGCCGTTGAGAAACCAGCGTATTGCCGGATAGTCCAGGGACGGACGGTGTACATACTGGCGTACGGTCCCCTTGTGTATGGGAATTGGCCAGCTGGTGGCAGGCCTTCTTCTGCGTCAGAAGCACCATAACGGCCGGGGAGCTGAAATCCCTCGGGAGAAATCCATGAAGACGTTTCTGGAACCGTTCGGGCGGCAGTGCCGGGCGGGGGGGAGTACGTGAGCTTCTTCATCAACGCACCCTCCAGGCAGGAAAGGAAAAGGTGTCGCGAACCCTTTGCTCTACTTTCTCGCGAGACGCACGATCTGAGTCTTCGCCGACGAGCGGTGATGGTGCGTGGTTTCTGTCATCTTTCAGCCATTTCAATACGATTTCAGATGAAGACAAAAGAGCTGGCGGAAGGTCTTTGATTTGAAGGAATCGCTTCCAGGCCAGTTGTGAAAACTCGTGAGTTGCTTTCTCTATGGTGAAAGAGCCTGAAAGCGGATCCGATACCCGGCTGAGATTGCTTTCATGATTCAGGATATGCAAGATGTTGCTTGCGAGTCGCCGAGCCTCTGGGTCCCCGTGGCCCCTCGAGTTGACGTTCCAAGGCTGGATGCTGAGCACATCGGAGCCGCCCATCACCGCGGCCATTGCATGAACGGTGCAGCGAATCAGGTTGTTGTCCGGTGCGCGCTCGTCGAGGGCTATCCTGGAGGTCACCGAGTGCAATTGAACGCTGGGCTCTGCTTGTCCATGAATCCCTGCCAGATGATTCAGAACACTTCTTAGTGATCTCAACTTGCTGATTTCGGCGATCAGCCGGGAAGAGATGGGTACGAAAACAGAAGGGGCCTTCTCGCCCGACTGAAGGAGTCGTTCCAGAGCGTAGAGGGCGAGTGTGACCTGGGATACCGGTCCGAATCCTATGGACTCATATGGTAGAAGATCAATCGCATTTGAAGGTGTTGAAATGGGATCCTTCGAGAAGAGGGCCGAGAGGCTCGTACTATCGATCGACACGCGATTTTCGCTGCTATTTTCGGTGTTATCAATCCACGATTGTACTGTATCAGAAGACGATCCAGACAGTAGAACAGTTGCCGGTGAACCGGAATGTGAACAGTGCTCCCTACAGAGCCAGAGGCCGGGCTCGCCGCCAGATGCCACGAGAGGGACATAGCGAACATCCGCGGGCGTATTGAGACTCGTCCATCCTGCGGATTCCACCAGGGCATCGAGAGAGATCGACGCATCCGGGTACCAGGTCAGATCGCCGCTTTTAAGCTTTCCGCCTGATTCTTTTTCTATGAGTTGACTCCAGTTCAATCCGATCTGATTGAGAAGGTAAATTGAGTAATTAAAGAGCTGCCAAACTACGGTAGTGTCTCACTACATCGAACAATGCGATTCCGAGGGCGACTGAAACATTCAGAGATTGCTTTGCGCCAAATTGTGGAATTTCCAGAGCGAGATCGCATTCAGCGAGAAGATCATCGGATATACCAGTCACTTCGTTTCCGACCACGAGGCAAAGCGGAAAATCTTTGGAGGCCAGGTCGCCGGAGGTGGTTGGCGTGTCCGTAAGCTCAAGAGCTGCAACAGTAAAACCCTTTGTCTTTAATGATCTTACAGCAGACACCGCATCAGCACAAGTTCTCCAGGGAACGAACTCCTGTGCACCGAGCGCGGATTTATTAACTCCTTTGTGATTCCCGTCGGGTGTGATGCCGCCAAGGATCACTTCGGAAGCCAATGCACCGTCTGCGCTTCGAAGAATGGCTCCGACGTTGTGTGCCGATCGAATATTTTCGAGTAGGACACATACCGGATGGCGTTCAATCGAGCTGATTTCACTTGGATCAACCCTTTTTATTTCCTCGTGCGCCAGTTTGCGCATATGTTCTTCCGCGTTCAATTCATGAAATCCCTTTCCCCGCATCGTTGAAAGGTCGGCAAAAGGGGGATAGTTTGAGCGGAAACATGGTGAATACGTGATTATTGCGATTGACGGGCCAGCAGGCTCTGGAAAAAGTTCTACCGCGAGGGAAGTGGCCCGACGCACTGATGCTCTCTACATAGATACAGGTGCCATGTATCGGGCGGTAGCGCTGTTATCACTTCAGCGTGGCGTCGAGCCAGAATCCGACAAGTTCGATCGACTGATCCCCCAAATCAATATCAAGCTGGAGCAGTCAGAAAGCGGCGTCCACGTTTTTCTCAATGGAGAGGACGTGAGTGAGCGCATTCGCTCCAGCGAGGTGAGCGATATGTCATCGCGAGTGAGCAAACGCCTGGATGTTCGAAATAGAATGGTTGAGCTGCAGCGCCAGATGGCTGACGAAGCAATGAGAGCCGGAATGTCCGTAGTCATGGAGGGACGCGATATCGGGACCGTTGTCTTTCCAGAGGCTCAATTCAAGTTCTTCCTCGTTGCAGATCCACGAGTCAGGGCGAAGAGAAGAGCTTTGCAGATGAAAGAGAAAGGTCTCGAAGCGGATCAGGAGAAGCTGTACAATGAACTCATCGAACGAGATGAGCGGGACGCGACAAGAACCCACTCTCCGCTGACCAGGGCGGAGGACGCTATTGAGATTGATACCAGCGTGGTCTCTTTTGAAGAACAGGTGGAGAATATAATAGCGGTGATATCGGGGAACGAGGTCGATTAACGTATGTAGAAGTGAGTCTGAGCCAAATTGGCCCAGCCCCGATTATGGTTAGGGAAGCCATCGGGAGTGTTATCAACTAAACCGAGCCCGCCGACAATTCCCGTCTACTCTAATTCGGCGAGTGGCTCATACGTAGACCCAGGGCCGAAGACCAGCAAAAGGACAGCCAGGAAGAGGAGCAAGCTCCCGGTACTGAAGAAGTCCTAGAAGCACAACAAAATCCAGAGGAAGAAGCTACTGAAAACGCAGTAGTGGACGCCGAGCCTCAGGCAGCAGAACCCGAAACCGAAGAGGCTTCAGAGCCGACGGCCCAGGAAGAACAAGCTGCAGAGGAAGAATCGACTTCAGAGGAGGCTTCCCAGGAGGAAGCGCCGGTTGAGCAGGCTGAAGAGCCCTCCGATGAAGCATCCCCCGAGTCGGCAGAAGAGGCCCCTGACGAGGTGACAGAAGCTGCCGCAGAAGAAGCGACTGAAGAGGCACCGACCGAAGCCGCAGAAGCTGCGACTGAAGAGTCCACTCCTGAAGAGGAATCGGTTGAAGCCGCAGAAACTGCGTCTGAAGAAGCCTCTACTGAAGAGATCGCTACTGAAGAGCCAGCTGAAGCACCAGTCGAAACTGCGGAAACTGCGACTGAAGAAGCCGCTCCCGAAGAAGCACCCGTTGAAGCTGCCGAAGCTGTGACTGAAGAAGTCGCTGCTGAAGAGTCAGATGAGGCACCAGTTGAAGCTGCGACCGCAGAGTCCACTCCTGAAAAAGCGGAGGAAAGTCCGACTGAAGAGGTTGAGGACGCCGGATCTATTGAACTGCCAGCTGGCATGATCGGATACACCGGTGAAATCTCCGGCGAAGTTTACAAGCTGGAAGATCTGGAAAACGTTACCGATCCAGAAGATTGGAATGTTGGTCTGGATGATCTGCGAAAGCTGGTCGAGAACACTCTTACTAACGTTTCTGAGCACGAAATCGTAGCCGGAAAGGTGGTGAGTGTTGGTGAAAAGGATGTCGTTATCGATATCGGCTTCAAGAGCGACGGAATCGTATCCCGCAGCGAATTCGACTCAGAGCTTACGGAAGGCGAGGAAGTTGAGGTCTATCTCGAGCGCATTGAGGACTATCACGGCCAACTTGTTCTCTCCAAGACCAAGGCCGACACGGTTCGCCGCTGGCGCAGGATCGAGGACGCCTTCAACAATGAAGAGGTTCTCGAGGGGACCATCATTCGCCGTATCAAGGGTGGAATGATCGTGGATCTGTTCGACGGCATGGAAGCGTTTCTTCCTGGCTCGCAGATCGATGTCCGACCAGTTCGCGACTTTGATGCCTACCTCGATAAGAGGATGGAATTCAAGATCGTCAAGCTCAATCCGGCCAACGAAAACATTGTCGTTTCTCACAAAGCGCTCATCGAGAAGGATCTCATGGCGCAGCGAGAAAACATTTTGTCGACGATGGAGCCAGGACAGATTCTCGAAGGTCTTGTCAAAAACATTACTGATTTCGGTGTGTTCATCGACCTCGGCGGTGTTGACGGTCTCCTCCATATCACTGATCTGTCGTGGGGGCGTGTATCGCACCCCTCAGAACTGGTCAGCCTGGACGAAAAACTGAACGTCGTCGTCCTTGATTATGACAAGGAGCGCCAGCGTATTTCTCTCGGACTCAAACAGCTTCAGAAGCATCCGTGGGAGGACATCGAAGATAAACTCTCTGGCGATCAGTTGGTCGAAGGAAAAGTGGTCTCGATCACCGATTACGGCGCATTTGTTGAGCTTGAGAAGGGTATCGAAGGCCTCGTGCATATCTCAGAAATGAGCTGGACAGAACACATTCGCCATCCTTCCCAGATGGTCTCTCTTGGCCAGATTGTCTCAGTGAAAATCCTGAAGGTGGATAGCGAAGGGAAGAAGATATCGCTGGGAATGAAACAGCTGGAGCCGGATCCTTGGGAAAATATCGCCGAGCGATATCCACCAGGAACCATCATGCGCGGAAAGGTTCGAAATATCACCAACTTCGGTGTCTTTGTTGAGATCGAGCCTGGGATTGACGGGCTGGTACACATCAGCGATCTGTCCTGGACCAAACGTATCAGTCACCCAAGTGACATGGTGAAGAAGGGTCAGGAACTCGACGTGGTTGTGCTTAACATTGATACCAGCGAACGCCGCATTTCCCTGGGGCATAAACAAGTGGATACGAATCCATGGAATCAGTTTGCTCAGGTCTACGCTGAAGGCTCAACCTCCAGCGCCAAAGTTGTTCGCATCGAAGACAAAGGTTTGGTAGTCGAACTTCCGTTGGAAGTAGAGGCATTTCTTCCCGATGGCCAGCTGCCAGAGGGGCAGGCCATGGCCGATTTCAAGCCGGGCGACGAGATCGCGGACCTTTTCGTGATCCGATTCGATGTCAATCAGAAAGAAATCATTCTGAGCGCAACGGAGCACGCCCGTACGCAGGAGCGTGCAGAGCGTAAGGCAGAGAAACGTGAAAAATCTGTTGCTCGAGCCGATTCGGCCCGAGATGTCAAAAAGTTCATTCAGAAAGAAACCGCTGGAGGAGCCGCAACTCTTGGCGAATTGAGCGGGTTGGCTGAACTGAAGGCTAAGATGGAGCAGAGTGAGGCGGAAGCTGAGGTCGAGGAGGCACCGGTAGACGAATCTCCCGTAGAGGAAGCGCCCGTCGCCGAGGAAGCATCCGTAGAGGAGGCTCCTACCGAAGATGCCGCCGTAGAAGAAGCTCCGGTTGTTGAGGAAGAAGCTCC
>CALBJU010000069.1 GCA_937893205.1 uncultured Bacteroidota bacterium | reverse complement strand
AAGCCGAGCCGCCATTCACTCATTTGTCTGGAGGGGCAACGGCTGAAATCGGCTTGTTATTTACTTCGGGGCGGGTAAATTGGCGGTTCGCAGAAGCATTTTGGCTCATTTCAGGGCCGTTTAAGGCATTTTTCGCCTCATTCGGGTGCGCCACGCTGGCTTCGCGGGCATGAATACGCAAACTAATCGAGATCTGCTTTGAACGACCGCATTGTACGAGCCGCTTTGATCCAGGCCACGTTGAGCGAGAGCACAGACGCTCCGGTTGAGAAAATCAAAGCATCCATGATCGATAAACACGTCGCGCTGATCGAAGAGGCGGCCAAAAAGGGAGCGCAAGTTGTCTGCATGCAGGAGTTGTTCAATGGCCCCTATTTCGGTGCTGAGCAAAATCCGAAATGGTTCTCCATGGTCGAGCAGATTCCGGATGGAGACACCACCCGTCTCATGCAGGACTTGGCCAAAAAGCACAATATGGTGTTGATCGTACCCATGTACGAAGAGGATCTGACGGGTGTTTATTACAATACGGCCGCTGTAATTGAGGCCGATGGGACCTATCTGGGTAAGTTCAGGAAGATCCACATTCCACATTGCCACCCCGGATTCTGGGAAAAATTCTATTTCCGTCCCGGCAATCTGGGCTACCCGATTTTTGACACTTCGGTCGGAAAAGTAGGGGTCTACATCTGCTACGATCGCCATTTCCCGGAAGGGTGGCGAGAGCTGGGGCTGAACGGCGCGGAGATTGTATTCAATCCTTCAGCCACTGTTGCCGGGCTCAGCGAGTATCTGTGGAAGCTCGAGCAACCGGCCGCAGCGTGCGCAAATATGTATTACGTCGGTGCCATAAACCGGCCAGGAATGGAAGCACCCTGGAATATTGGAGAGTTCTACGGTCAGTCTTATTTCGCTAATCCACGCGGTCAGATAATCGCGGAGGGCCCAAGAAGCGAAGACGCGGTCGTCGTCGCAGATCTGGATTTGAATCTGATCAGAGAGGTGAGAAACGTGTGGCCATTCTACCGTGATCGTCGTCCGGATACATACGAAGCCATCACCAAACCGTAACCCGCCGCGTGTTACCGACGACCTGAAGTATGCCGAATTCGGATATTACACAGTCTTCTCTGTACAACGAGGATCTCGCACCGGTCCCTTTCGATAAGCGATCGTGGAGTATGTGGGCCATTGCGGCCTTGTGGGTCGGAATGGCCGTCAACATCCCGACGTATACGCTCGCGTCGGGTATGATTTCGCAGGGAATGAACTGGAGCCAGGCACTGTTGGTGATCGCCCTGGGCAACCTGATTGTACTCATCCCCATGGTGTTGAACGCCCACGCTGGAACACGCTATGGAATCCCGTTTCCTGTGATACTGCGTGCCTCATTTGGCACCATCGGGGCGAATATTCCCGCGATAATGCGGGCACTGGTGGCGTGTGGTTGGTTTGGAATACA
>CALBJU010000068.1 GCA_937893205.1 uncultured Bacteroidota bacterium | reverse complement strand
CGCCACTGCCACGATGTTCAAGTTTCAAGGGGCGCGCGGAGTGTATCCGGGCACACCGATGGCCATCATGGCCAAGTTTCGACAACTCTATAAGGAAGCCGATCGTCGAAATCATCTAGAGTCGATGTATCGGGAAGATCCTGTCGGTATGGTCCGACCTCCCTACGATCCGGTGCACAGCGCCTTCATTCCCGTCATCGAAGGAGATCAAAGGGTATTCGCGTTCACAGACGATGCACTCGAAATACACCGCGCCCTGAATCTGAAGGAGGAATTGGGGATCGACATGGTGCTTACTGGACTCAGTGCCGGTTTCGACGCTATCGATCGCATATCAGAGACCGCTGTTCCCGTCGCGCTGACCCTGGGCGTTCCTGAAAAACCGAAATGGGCCGCCAAGATCAAGAAAGACTCGCTGGATCAGATACTTGGTTCATACACAGACGATACGCGGACGGCCACGTTTCGGGATGTCGAAGCCGAGCGTCGCAATCTGGAGGCGAAACAGCTCATTTCGCGTGCTCGATACCTCGGTATGCCCGCGGCGTACGAAGAGGCCGGCATCGCGTTCGCGTTTACGTCCTACGGTGTAAAAACGAGCGAAATACGTTCCAACCTTCGCGAGTTCATTGAAGGTGGGCTCTCGGAAGACGCAGCACTGGCTGCCCTCACGACCAATGCCGCCGACTTGCTGGGACTTTCGGCGAGTATGGGGACCGTAGAGGAAGGAAAAATCGCAAATCTTATTGTGACCGCCGGAGACCTCTTTGACAAAGAGACCAAGATCAAGTTTGTCTTCGTGGACGGACACAAGTACGAAATAAAGTCTCCGTCAAAATCCGACGACAAAGACAAGGACAAGGACAAGGATGAAGATGAAAGACGCGACAAGGACCGGTAATGAATACTAAAACAGTGTACTCCGTGGGCCAGAGCCTGCTCCTGTTGTTGTTTGTAGCGCAGTTCGCGACGGCACAAAACGTTGTCATCCGCAATGCCACCGTATTGAGCATTACCAACGGCACTCTCGAAAACACAGATGTACTGATCGCGGGGGGGATCATTACCGAAATTGGTACGGACATCCGTGCGCCTCGCGGAACCCAAGAGGTCGACGCTACGGGCAAGTTTCTGATGCCCGGAATTGTCGATGCCCATTCCCACATTGCTCTTTCGAGCATTAACGAGGGATCCAGTCCGGTTACGGCCGAAGTCTCCATGGAAGACGTGGTCAATCCGTACCACCTCGGTATCTATCGGGCACTGGCCGGGGGCGTGACAACCTCTCATACCATGCACGGCTCCGCAAATGTGATTGGGGGCCAGAATGAGACGATCAAGCATCGTTGGGGCGTGACCGATCCTGATGACCTCCGATTCGATGGAGCACCAAGAACCATCAAATTTGCGCTGGGCGAAAATCCGACCCGCACCCATGGCCGTAGAGCGAGCGGCGGTACGGGAGCCATTGTGCCCTCCACACGAATGGGCGTGGAACAGGTCTTGCGTTCTTCGTTCGAGAATGGAAAACGGTATATGGAGGCCTGGGACGACTACCATTTGAAGGTCGCCACCGATTCTCGGGCAATCCCTCCTGTCTACAATGGCCGGCTCGAGGTGATGGCTGATATCATCCGAGGGAATATTCTGGTCCACTGCCACAGCTATCGGGCGGACGAAATTCTGATGTTGACGCGCGTTCTAGCCGACTATGGAGTGCGCAACATTACGTTTCAACACGCGAACGAAGCGTTTAAAGTCGCCCCAGAACTGGCAGCTTTCGGGGCTCACGCGTCCGTTTTTTCAGACTGGTGGTCCTACAAGTTCGAGGTTTACTACTCTACCTCTTACAACGCGGCGATCCTGATGAGAAACGGAATTGTCACCTCGATTAATTCGGATTCGGGTGAACTCAATCGGCATCTGTTTCACGAAGCGGGCAAGAGTCAGCGTTACGGAGGCCTGACGGACGACGAGGCGCTCTCGATGATCACGATCAATCCCGCCATTCAGTTGGGAATTCAGGATCGAGTGGGTTCCATTGAAATCGGCAAGGATGGTGACGTAGTGATCTTCGACTCGCATCCCCTATCGGTGTACGCAATCCCCGAGATGACATTTGTCGAAGGCAAGAAATACTTCGACCGATTTGAAGATGCAGACGACATGCGCATGGAGGTCAGTCCAACGGCCGAGATCGGCATGTATGAAGGGCAAATAACCGGCCGTGATCGCTTCGACCACGGCGGGGAGATCGTCAACTTTTTTGAGCTGTTCGACGCGGAGACCACGTTGAACTTCGAAGACAATTAATCAGGATCGCGAGAATCATGAATCTTCTCTTGACACTTATTCTGGCAACGCTGAACCTCTTCCAAACGGGACAGCAGCAGGACCAGAAAGCCCGACAAGGCTTGTATGCGATCACAAATGCTCGCATTGAAACCGTATCGGACGGCACGATTGAGAACGGAACCGTCCTCATCGAAGGGGACCGGATTGTGGCGGTTGGTGAAAACGTTGTGATCCCTGCAAGCGCAACGATCATCGACGGCACCGGTTTGCGAGTTTATCCCGGCATGATCGATTCGGGTACGCAGCTTGCGCTGACCGAGGTCGGATCCGTCCAGGAAACAAATGACACCAACGAAGTCGGCGATGTTACCCCTCACATGGACGCGCTGACGGCTGTGAATCCCAATGCCGTGGCCATACCCATCACCCGGGTGGCGGGAATCACGACCGTGATTACCGAGCCAGGGGGCGGCCTGCTTCCGGGGCTCGCGGCGATGATCAATCTGTTCGGATATACGCCCGAGCAGATGCAGGCTGGCGGCGTCAAACTGTTGGTGCTTCAGTTCCCAACCAAACCTCGTGCTGGTGGCGGATTCAGAAGGTTCGGAGGGGGCGAAAGACCCGACCCGGATAAGGCCTATAACAATGCTCTTGACAAGTTGAACGAAATATGGGACCGGGCAGAGTTATATGACCGCATCGTAACCGAATACACGGCCAGTCCCGCTGGTAAAACACAGCCGGTATATGCACCGGAAATGGATGCGATCAGGCCCGTAATCCGCGGCGATCGGAAGTTGATGCTCAAGGTCAGCGCCGAGAAAGACATTCTTGCCGCCCTGGATTGGGTGAAAGAGCGGGAACTGACCAATGTCGTGTTCAGTGGTGTGTCCGAAGGATGGCGAGTTGCCGACAAACTGGCTGAAGCGGGCATCGCATGCATCGTTGGGCCCATCCTGGCAACCCCCACGCGTTCTTCTGACCGATATGATCGCGCGTACGCGAATGTCGGCATGCTGGTAGAGGCCGGTGTCAAGGTGGCCATTCGCACGGGCGAAGGAGATAACGTCCGGAATTTACCCTTCAACGCCGGATTCGCCGCTGCATATGGCCTTGGAAAGGAAGCGGCGCTGCGCGCAGTGACCCTCGGACCCGCAGAAATATTCGGTATCGATGCCGATTATGGATCGATATCCGTGGGCAAGAAAGCCAATCTGTTTATTTCAGACGGGGATCCGTTTGAAACCAGCACCAACATTCTGGCTCTCTTCATCGATGGATTCAACGTTCCGATCGAGAGTCGGCAGATTGATCTCTACAGGGAATTCCTGAATCGGGATGAAGGCCGCCTGACTCCGGTCGAAGTGCTCCCCGCCGATCACTAGGCCAGGGTTTCAAAAAGCGGGTTGAATTCAAGCTTGCTCTTTTTCCTTGATGGAGTTCCAGTGGGCGTCCATCTGCTCGAGAGATGCATCTATCAGCGGAATGCCTTCTGCTTCGAGTGCTTGCTCCACACCCTGAAATCTTCGGATAAACTTTGCGTTAGTCCTTCCCAGAGCGTTTTCAGGATTCATTCCTGACAGCCGGGCGTAATTTACGATTGCAAAAAACAGGTCGCCTAGCTCGGCTTCCTGCTCTTTGATGGATGCCCCTGCGTCTGCGAGCTCCCGAAATTCGGCCAGCTCTTCCGATACTTTTTCCCAGGCGTCTGCCGGAGCCGGAAAATCGAAGCCCACGCCGGAAGCTTTCTCCTGTATCCGGAGCGCCTTGAGCAGCATGGGAAGGTTTCGAGGCACGCCTTCCATGGCCGATTTCTTTTCGCCTTCGCGAATCTTGATGGTCTCCCAGTTAGTGAGTACCTCCTGCACGTTGGCGACTTCGGTGTCGCCGAAGACGTGGGGATGCCGCCGAACCAGTTTATCCGTTTCAGCCTGGATCACGTCCTGAAGAGTAAACGTTCCAGCTTCAGCGGCCATTACACTGTGGAACACAACATGCAGAAGAATATCACCAAGCTCCTTTTTGAGTTGCACCCAATCCTCATCGTCAATCGCCTCAACCGTTTCGTAGGCTTCTTCAATAAGAAGGTGCTTCACGCTCTCATGGCTTTGCTCCTTATCCCAGGGGCAGTCACGTCTGAGTTGCCGGACAATGGCGACGAAGTCTGAATAGGCTTCAAGCGAGGCCCCTTTTTCGGTAAACGTTGGATCGTAAATCTTATCGGTCATTCGGGGCGAAGCTGTTGGTAACTTTCGTCTCCATTCGTCAGATCTTTTGACGATGGTGGCGTAAAATGTCTCAGGTTGAAGGAAGATGCGCAACTGGGCTAGCGGTGACAAACCGCTGTCAGACACGCGTATTATTTTTTCAGTCGCAAGTTACAAACTCGGCTCCCCAGGCTCTATAGAAAGAGACCGGCTCTCCAAAAAGAGACCGGATTTCCAAAAGAGAGTTGAAAAGAGAGCGCCATAATCGACTTTGGTACGTCCACCTGGACTGGTCCTGATTCGAGAGGGTGAACTCGGGTAGCAGGGGGTTTTTTTAACAACCACACCCTTTGCATCTCCTGGTGGTTACGGATGATGTAGCGGGGATCGAGGCAGGATGTCTTGATCCCTTAAAGCCGGCTTGCCGGTGGATACGTATTGAATCGCCAGGGGCTCATGTAAAAGAAAGAATTCAGGAGGTGTACAGATGGCACGTGGAGTAAATAAGGTGATCCTGGTCGGCAATCTCGGGCAGGACCCGGAGTTGCGCTATACCGGATCCGGAACGGCAGTTTGCAATCTTCGTCTCGCGACGAACGAATCCTACAAAGACGCCGGTGGCGAATGGGTAGAGAGAACGGAGTGGCACAGCATTGTCGCTTGGAGCAGGCTCGCAGAAATATGTAACGAGTACCTGAAAAAGGGCTCCCAGGTCTATTTTGAGGGCTCACTGCAGACTCGTTCTTATGAAGACAAAGACGGTAACACAAAATATGTGACCGAAGTCAAAGCAAAAGAAATGATGATGCTGAGTGGGCGAGGTACGAATGGTGATTCCTACACCGCACCCGCACCTGCACCTGCAGCCGCATCCGCTAAGCCAGCGGCAGCCGCCATGACGGCTGCGGATTCTGGTTCTTCGGACAGTCGCACGTTTCAACCAGACGACGATCTGCCGTTCTGATCTGCAGACGCAGATAAGCCAGAATCAGAAATAATCGTGCTTTTGTGGGGCGCTGACTTCGTCAGCGCCCCACACTCATTTCAGGAACGTTCGACTTCAGAAGAGTAATGCCGTCTCTCTCATCTCTGAGTCTTGGACAGCCAGGCTTTCTCGATTTTCCTACGCCACAAATCAGACCTGGACGACCTACCTGGTCGCGTTCGTCGCTGCAATCGCAATCTCTGTTGTTACGCTCAGTTGGCAATCGATGGGCATAGCTACGAGGAACCCCGTTCCCTCCCTGCGATACGAGTAAGATTACATCCAGTCGCTTTACGGCTTGCATTTCATTCCTCGGAGCGGGTTATTGCAACCGCCAAGATTGAGGTGCACCCTTTTCAAGTGGTTGCTGACCCGATTCTCTGGCAATACGTATCGTCCACCCAGGAATCACAAGGCAATAACAACTCATGGCATCT
>CALBJU010000067.1 GCA_937893205.1 uncultured Bacteroidota bacterium | reverse complement strand
GCCAGGTTTGAATCGCTGGTCGCGCCGCACATGCTGCGTCGGTCGAACCACATCAAGAACCCGGTCGCAGACTTCCTGTTTGAGTACTACGCGTTTCGACCCTCTCACCTGCAACGATTCAGCCCCGGAATGGGAGCAGTCCTGCAGGGTAGCTCCGCCAGCCAATTCTTGAAACGCGACGAATTTCAACGCGTCGACGGTGGCGTTGCCCTCATCCCGGACGGGGAGAAAGAAACTTCCGAAGCCTTCCGGACCGGCACCGACTGGATTCTGACTCTTCTTAAAAACACGCAGGCCCGGACACCGATGTTTGGCTGTTTTGGACTGCACGAATGGGCAATGTTATATCGCACCGAAGCACCCCGTCACAGCCAGCTGCCGTTGCGTGTGCATCCGGACGAGCTGGCCCGAGTCGTCGAGCAAGGACCGCTGCGCTGCTCGCACTTCGATGCGTTCCGGTTTTTCACGGAGGATGCCCGTCCGCTGAATCAGACTCAAATTAGGCGAGAAGACGCGTTCTCCCACGAACAGCCTGGGTGCCTGCACGCAAACATGGATGTGTATCGGTGGGCGTTCAAACGGGCTCCGTGGATCAGCTCCCGGCTGACGATGGACGCCTTCGAGGAAGCGATGACTATTAGAGAGCTGGACATGGCAGCCAGTCCCTACGACCTCTCCGAATTCGGAATCGAGCCCGTCCCCATCGAAACGCGCGCTGGCCGCGAGGAATACATCCGATCTCAGAGGGCCTGTTTCGAGCGTTCCGCCCACCTCAGAAAGCGACTGATTGAGGAGTACGAGCTCCTGGTCGATGCCCTCAGCGAACGCGCTTCTGCCTTTGCAAATCAAGAAACGCGGTCGTAACCTTCTTTTTCGGTCGTTTTCTACTTGAAACGAACGAACACCCCGTTTTTCCACCCGCACATCTATGAATTTCACAATCCCTCGATTCACCCGAATCGTCGCGTTTGCGTTCGCTTTATTGCTGGCATCCTCGGCAGAGGCGCGCCAGAATGATGGTTCGCGCGGGAGCCGAAACATGGAGCTCATCAGCCACCTGCCGCTTGGAGGGATGGGGGTCGCGAGTGGTTCTCCCTCTGCAGGATTCGAGACCCTTGGAAGAGGAACGGGAAACGTGGTGCTAGACCAACAGATGGGTCGACCGTTTGTGTTTATCAGTCGCCGTACGGCTGACGGTGGCGGCATCGTCGCAGTTAATATTTCCACTCCCTCTTCGCCGCTCGTCGTCGGCGAGTGGAACACGGACGCAGACGTGAGAGAATTCTCGCACTTCCGACACGATTCCCGACAGTATCTCGCCGTCACGACATTAGATGGCCTGACCATTCTTGAGGTCTCGGACCCCGACGAAGGACAGTTCGACTCCTCTGCGGACATCGAAATCGACGGAGGCCTGCACCATGTGTTCGCATACCGCCATTCAAATGGCAGAAGTTATCTACTGACCACCGGAGGAGGCGATATACTGGTATTCGATATCGAGAACGTGCTCAGTGGCTCGTCCACCCCGAGCGCTTCCATAGGATTGCCCGAAGAATTACCGACCATAGACTACGGGTATTATGCGGTACGGGCTCAGTGGCACGAAGAGACCGAAACGGACCGACTTTACGCGGCTGGCGCCGGTGGCTATTACGTTCTGGACATAACCGATGTCCAGGACCCCTCCCCGCTCGCCTCGGTCAGTTCGGCAGCCATACAAATTGGTCATTCGATTTCAGCGACGCCCGATGGATCCCATATTGTAACCGGAGCCGGATACAGAACGGCTCCCATGAGGATCTACGATCTTCGGCCAGTCTTTGACGGCCGCGTCCCACGGATCCGTGTATCGGCCGGGGCCTGGACGGCTGACTGGCGTAATTACGCTGAGAATCACGAACAAAGATGGCCATTCGTATTCGTCGCCTCGATGGACGATGGATTACAGGTTTTCAACATGATGAATCCGTTCGAGCCCTATACGGTCGGCTTTTATCATACCTGGGACGGCCAGAGGGCGAACCTGTCCAACGAAACGACCGACCGAAATGGCGCCTGGGACGTGGATGTTCGGAATTCGGATGGGCTGATTGCCGTAACCGATGTCAACACGGGGTTATGGCTTTTTCGAATGGAAGCATTCGACGGTTGGGACGGACGGGGCTGGGGATTCGCGAACGTGGGATCTGTACAGGATTGGGAGAACGGACCGACAGCATCAACTACCTGGAACTGAGGATGGATATGAAACGAGTCATTACGATGGTTGCCGTCCTATCCTTGGCGGCCATCCCGGCGTTTTCCCAGAGGGGAATTCAGCAGCCAACCCATCCTCCCCCACCCGGCGAGCGAGGATCGGCGAACATGCACGTTATCTCGCACATTCCGCTGGGACAGCCCGGGAGTATTTCTGACGTGGAGATCGAACAGGACCTGGATCGACCCTACGCATACGTCGCACACCGGGGTGTGGAGATTGGCTTTGACGTGATTGACCTCTCTGATTTGAACAATGTGAAGGTCATCAAACGTTGGCGGATCGAGAATCCGGACCTCCACGTTGGCGGTGCGATGGACGGTCGTTACTTCAAATACAAGGACCGCTATTACTACGTGCAGTCAATGCAGCTCAGGCAATCTGGTCCTGATTCCGAGGTTGGAGCGATTGTGTTTGATGTCACGGACCTTCCGGAACAGATGACGGAAGTCGGGAGAATCCGCCAGTCCGAGTCACCGGGAGGCTTCCACAATATTTTTATGTATCAGCACAGCTCGGGAAAACCCTTACTGCTGGCCACATCCGCGGGATTCGCAAAGGTTTTCGACATGGGGATGTTTATCGACGGCGATCAGACCGAGATGGATCCCATCCTGCGGGATGAAAATCGTGAATTGATCGGGCGCATTCCCGTCGCTCAATCCGAGGGAATGTGGTCCCGAGGATACCACGACTTCATGGTTCAATATCATCCCGAAACCGGACAGGATCGGTTTTATGGCGGAGGCGGAAGTGGCTACTACGTTTACAACGTGACCGACATCGGGAATCCTGAACTCTTGGCCACAATGATCGGCGTTCCAGGTGTGGCCTGGGGTCACACGTTCACACCCACGCCGGATGGTAATTATGCCATTGGCGAAACCGAATTCCAGTACCAGCCGCTCCGAATTTTTGATCTGCGGCCGGCGCTGAACGGCGAACTGCCCGATAAAAACATCGACCATGCGGTGGGGGCATGGCATGCCGACTGGCAGAGCCTGGCCCACAATCACGAAGTTCGCTGGCCGTTCGTATTCGTTTCAGGGTATCAGACCGGGATGACGGTTTTCAACATGGTCGACCCGACCAATCCGTATACCGTCGGTTATTACGACACCTTCAATGGCATCCACAACGATCGGGGCGCGGCGATGGACCGGCTCGGAAGTCCGTACACGTGGCAGGTATATGACGGTGCTTGGGGGGTTGACGTTCGGAATGCAGATGGCCTGATCGTCGTCAGTGATATGACGACTGGTTTCTGGGCGCTGAAGATGGATGGCTTCGATGGTTGGAATGGCGAAGATTGGGGAATGCCCAATATTTCCAGCGCACAACACTGGGGCAATTTGCCCACCAAATAAAGATAGACGACATGAATCCTTGTAGACTGATTTGCGCATTCTCCCTTTTGATTCTGATGGCGGCTCCATCTTTTGGACAGGCCACAGCGCTCGAAAGAGGATCGGACAACATGAAAGTCCTTGGACACATTGGACTGGGACACCACTCCAGTGTGACGGATCTGGAGCTGGAACAGGATCTGGATCGACCCTACGCCTATATCGGTCGCGCTTCGATTGTCGATGGCGGCCCCAAGGGGATGGATGTGATCGATCTTTCGGATCCCTCGAATCCTGAAGTCATCTATCGCTTTCGCCTCGAAAATCAGGACCTGCTTCCAAATCGTGGCGGCATGGACGTGAAGTATTTCAGGACCGGCGGCAGGCACTATGTCGTACAGTCGTTTGAGTTCGGCGGCGGCCCGCTTGCGGATCTTGGAGCGGTCGTTTTCGACGTGACCGATCTTCCCGATCCCAATGGCGTGCGAGAAGTCGGCCGATTCGTACTTCCCGATAACCCGGGCGGAATGCACAACATTTTTATCTACAAGCATTCCGACGGTAACATCTACCTACTCGCCACCGTGCGCGGGGACATGGTGCGCGCTTACGATCTTCGAAAAGCAGTGAGTGGTGACATCGAAAACTCGTACGTCGCCACCATTCCGACCCCGGAGAAAGATGATATCACCGGCTCCCGCCGCTTTTATCACGATCACTACGCAGCCTTTCATCCCGACACGGGAGAAGACCGGTTCTATGGCGGCGGAAATGACGGATACTACATTTACGATATCTCAGACATCGAAAATCCGGAATTGAGAATCACCCTGACGGGAATCTCCGGCGTAAGTTGGGGACACACGTTCACTCCGAGCCCCGATGGCCGCTTTGTGGTCGCCGAGTCTGAGTATCAGTACTCCCCTCTTCGCATCTTCGACCTGCAGCCAGCCCTCGACGGCGATCGGCTCAACATCCGCCAACCCATTTCTGCGTGGACAGCTGATTGGGAAAATCTCTCGCACAATCACGAGGTTCGGTGGCCCTTTGTATTCGTTTCAGGATATCTGGACGGACTGCAGGTGTTCAGCCTGATGGACCCTGAGAATCCTCAGACGGTGGGCTATTACGACACGTACGTCGGCCCGACAAACAGTGGATTCAGCTCGGTGATCAATGGAGCCTTTGGAGTGGACGTCCGCAACGCAGATGGCCTGATTGTTATTTCAGACATGTCTACCGGCTTCTGGACCTTCCGCATGGATGGTTTCAATGGCTGGAACGGCGAAGATTGGGGCATGCCCGACATATCATCCGTCCAAAAGTGGGACGAAGAATCAAAAGAAGGCACGAGGTAGACTAAAATGCGTGGTTCAGCTGTTCTGGTATTGCTTTGTTTACTTATAACGCCCGTTCTGGGGCAATCCACGTCGCTCGAACGCGGATCGGATAACATTACTGTTGAAGGACACATTCCCCTCGGAGGGCCTCTCAGCGTGATGGATATGGAGATCGAGCAGGAGATGAGTCGGCCGTATGCGTACGTAGGAAGAGGTCACCTCGGCGAATACGTTGCCAAGGGCATGGACATCATCGATTTGTCGGATCCAACCAACCCGAAAGTCATCAAAAAATGGCGCATCGAAGATGAGTCACTCCACACAGGACTGGGCGGAATGGATGTCAAGTACTTCAAGTGGGCCGGCCGCTACTATGTCGTTCAGTCGATGCAGTTTGGCCCGGGACCCAATTATGATCTCGGCGCCATTGTCTTCGACGTAACCGATCTACCCGATCCGGATAAAGTCTTCGAGGTGGCCAGAATAGATGAATCCAGGTGGCCAGGTGGCTTCCACAACATATTCATCTACAAACACTCCAACGGAAATGTGTACCTGTTCACAACGGTGAACTGGGGACAGGCCAGCATCTATGACCTGGGAAAAGTGGTAACGGGAGACGTGGAAAACGCCCTTGTGGGCCACGTACCGATTCCGCCTGACGCTGTAGGTGGACCTGCTGGAGCAGAAGACATCCTGCCGTCACCCCTGTTCTATCACGACCTGTACGTCGCCTGGCATCCAGATACGGGACAGGATCGATTTTACGGTGGGGGAACGGGCGGATACTATGTCTGGGATGTGTCGGACATTGAAAATTCAAAAATGGAATTCACCATGACCGGAATTACCGGAGTCGCATGGGGCCACACTTTCACGCCGTCGCCGGATGGACGCTATGCCGTTACCGAGACCGAGTATCAGTACGCTCCGCTCCGCATGTTCGACATGCAGCCCGCCCTCGATGGTGAGACGGAAAACATTCGCAGACCCATCTCAGCGTGGACGGCCAATTGGGAACACCTGGTCCATAATCACGAAGTCCGTTGGCCCTATGTCTTCGTGTCAGGTTACCTGGATGGATTACAAATTTTCTCGATGATGGACCCGGAAAACCCCCAAACAGTCGGTTTCTACGATACGTACACCGGCCCCAAGCTCTTTGAAGGTGAATTTGGGATGTACAACGGAGCTTTTGGGGTGGACGTGCGGAACGAAGACGGACTCATCGTTATATCTGATATGTCGACCGGCTTCTGGACTTTTCGCATGGACGGCTTCAATGGCTGGAACGGCGAAGATTGGGGCATGCCCGACATATCATCCGTCCAAAAGTGGGACGAAGAATCAAAAGAAGGAACGCAGTAACAACAAAGACCACCAGAAAACAGCATACCGAATATGACTCGTGTTACTTCCTTAGCCGTTGTGCTTCTGCTCGTCGGCACCGCACCCATGCAGGCGCAGGACACGCCCTGGAATTCACTGGAGCGCGGTTCTGAAAACATCACCGTTGAGGGACATATTCCGCTTGGTAGTGCCCTGAACACCATGGACCTCGAGATCGAGCAAGAAATGAGCCGACCTTACGCTTATGTGTCCCGTGGAACGGTCGGAACGGGCTCGGAGCGAGGCACGGATATCATCGATCTGTCGGACCCAACAAATCCAAAAGTACTCCTTCAATGGCGTATCGAAGATCCCGAATTGCACACCGGTCTGGGTGGCATGGATATTAAATACTTCAAATGGGCCGGAAGGTACTATGTTGTGCAATCGACCCAGTTCGGACCGGGACCGGACGTCAACATGGGTGCATACATCCTCGATGTGACAGACTTACCGAATGCATCCTCCGTTCGGGAAGTAGCCCGCATCGTCGAACCGGATCTTCCAGGCGGCTTCCACAACATTTTTATCTATAAGCACTCCGACGGTCGTGTAATACTGCTGACCACAACCACTGGCCCTGGTGCGAATATGTATGATCTCGGGAAGGCCGTAACTGGAGACGTGGAACATGCCTATATCGGAACGATTCCGATCCCTGAAGTCGAGTCTGGCTCCTATCACGATCTGTATGCTGCCTGGCATCCAGATTCAGATCAGGATCGGTTCTACGGCGGCGGCACCGACGGGTACTACGTGTTCAACATCACCGATCCCGATGATCCCCAGCTTGAGTTCACACTGACGGGAATCACCGGAGTGAATTATGGCCACACGTTTACGCCGAGTCCCGACGGGCGGTACGCGATAACGGAAACCGAATACCAGCACGCACCGCTTCGGATGTTTGACATGAAACCCGCCCTCGACGGCGAGACTGAAAACATCCGCTCTCCCATTTCCGCATGGACGGCAGATTGGGAGAACCTGGTTCACAATCACGAAGTCCGCTGGCCGTTCGTATTCGTATCTGGATATCATGACGGCCTTCAGATCTTCTCCATGATGGATCCGGGTAATCCGCAGACCGTGGGTTACTACGACACGTATACCGGGTCCCGCGATGTCGGTGTGATGGCCGGGGCGGTAGCCAACGGCGCATTCGGAATAGACGTAAGAAATGAAGATGGCCTGATAGTCATTTCAGACATGTCGACTGGCTTCTGGACTTTTCGCATGGACGGCTTCAATGGCTGGAACGGCGAAGATTGGGGCATGCCAGACATATCATCCGTCCAAAAGTGGGACGAAGAATCAAAAGAAGGAACGCGATAAGCGTATAACCACGGTACTACTATGCGACGGACGTCCATTTTTCTGCTCCTGTTTGGAATGACCATTGGAGCACAAGCGACCACTCAGAGCCAATCGACCCCTCTCAAACGAGGCAGCGACAATATTCACGTCCAGGGACATCTACCCCTCGGAGGACCGGAATCTGTAGCTGATATCGAACTCGAGCAGGAACTGGATCGCCCCTATGCTTACGTGGCGCGGGCGCGCTACCAGGGCAACTACGACCGGGGCATGGACATCATTGATCTTTCCGATCCAACGCACCCGAAGCTGCTGCTCCATTGGGTCAACGAAAACGATGACCTGAACGTGGGCGTTGGCGGCCTGGATATCAAATACTTCAAGCACTCCGGGCGTTACTACGTTGTGCTTTCGGTGCAATTCAGGCAAGGACCCGACAATGATCTGGGCGCGATCGTCTTCGACGTAACGGGTCTACCAGATGTGAGCAAAGTTCGGGAGGTGGCCCGCATCAGGGAGCCCGACATGCCGGGCGGCTTCCACAACATATTTATCTACCAGCATTCCAACGGCACGCCGTATCTGATCACCACGGTTCGTGCTCCGGGAGCGAACATGTATGATTTGAGCAAGGTGGTGTCGGGAGATGTCGAGAATGCATTTGCGGCCAATATCCCCATTCCAGGAGAGGAGGGCACCCGACTCAGCTATCATGATTTCTATGCCAGTTATCACCCAGACTCGGGCGAGGACCGGTTTTACGGCGGCGGGTCTGGCGGCTATTATGTATATGATATCTCGAATATCGACGCGCCCGAGATTCGCGTGACGTTGAACGGAATCAGTGGTGTCAACCGCGGCCACACGTTCACCCCCGGCCCGAACGGACGGTACGTGATCGCGGAGACGGAGTACCAGTACGCGCCGCTCAGGATCTTCGATCTTCAGCCTGCACTCGACGGCGATGTTTCCAACATCAGGCAGCCCATTTCCGCATGGACGGCAAACTGGGAAAATCTCTCGCACAACCACGAAGTCCGGTGGCCCTTTGTGTTCGTGTCCGGATATCTCGATGGTCTTCAGGTGTTTTCCCTGATGGATCCGAAAAATCCTCAGACCGTCGGGTACTACGACACCATTCCTACTGATGCCGGAGGCGTGATGGACGGGGCATTCGGCATCGACGTTCGAAATGCAGACGGCCTGATCGTCATTTCCGACGGATCGACCGGATTCTGGACCTTCCGCATGGATGGGTTCAATGGATGGAACGGAGAAGACTGGGGCGTACCCGACATTTCCTCCGTCCAGAAATGGGACGAGCAGTCGAAAGAAGGCACCCGGTAATACAGGCAATTCAGGCCATAACCCCACAAAGCAATGCGCACCACACTATTAGCTCTACTTTTCGTCTGCAGCTCCTCGCTGGCTTACGCGCAGCAAGAGACGCCCTGGACAACACTCAATCCGGGGTCGGACAACATCGAAGTCGTAGGGCACATCCCCCTTGGCGCCATGATGAGTGTGGCCGATCTGGACATGGAGCAGGAACTGAGTCGTCCCTACGTCTACGTGTCCCGCGCGGCACGTGAGGGGCTTGTGGACCGCGGCACGGACATCATCGATATCTCAAATCCGGCGAACCCAAAGGTCATCTATCGGTGGAGGATTGAGAATCAGGAGCTGCACTCGGGACGTGGCGCAATGGACGTCAAGCACTTCAAACTCGACGGACGCTACTATGTCGTTCAGGGGCTACAGTTCGGAACGGGGCCCAACAATGATCTGGGAGCAGTGGTGCTGGATGTGACAGGCCTTCCTGATCCCACAACGGTGAAAGAAGTCGCCCGGATTTACGAGCCCGATCTACCCGGTGGCTTCCACAACATCTTTGTCTACAAGCATTCTGACGGCCGGGTGTTATTGATGACCACCGTCCGCGGACCTGGCGCCCACGTGTACGACCTGGGAAAACTAATTGCCGGTGACCGTGCAGGTGCGCTCGCAGCCGTCATTCCTGTACCAGCCGACCAGGGCCCTCGCGGCAGCTATCATGACTTCTATGCAGGGTACCACGTCGACACCGGGACGGACCGGTTTTATGGAGGTGGCTCGGGTGGATATTATGTATATGACATCTCGGATCTGAACAATCCGGAGCTGCTGGTGACGCTTACTGGAATTACTGGCGTCAGCCGAGGCCATACGTTCACACCAGGACCAGCAGGACGATATGTGATCGCCGAGACGGAATACCAGTACGCCCCGCTGCGCATTTTCGACCTGCAGCCAGCGTTCGATGGGGAGGTTTCCAACATTCGGAGCCCGATCTCGGCGTGGACGGCACACTGGGAAAACCTGGTCCACAATCACGAGGTGAGGTGGCCATTTGTATTCGTCTCCGGATACCATGACGGACTTCAGATATTCTCGCTGATGGATCCTGAAAACCCGGTCACCGTGGGATATTTCGACACCTACACGGGCGATCGCAAAATCGGTTCGATGGGCGGAAATGTGGGCAACGGTGCCTTTGGAGTGGACGTACGCAATGCTGATGGACTGATCGTCGTTTCAGATATATCGACCGGCCTGTGGACCTTCCGGATGGAGGGCTTTAACGGCTGGAATGGAGAGGAGTGGGGTGTGCCTGACGTATCAAGTGTCCAGAAATGGGACGAACAGTCGAAAGAAGGCACCCGATAATTTTAACTTTAAGAGAGATTTCCAGATGAAGAGAACAACCACTGTGCTGGTGGCGATGATGATTGTCGCCTTCGCGTTCCGACCCGCATCCGCCCAATGGACGGCTCAGGATCGCGGCAGCGATAATATTGAAGTCATCGGGCATATTCCTCTCGGTCCCAGCCTGAGTGTAGCCGACATGGATCTTGAACAGGAGATAAGCCGCCCCTACGCCTATGTAGCACGCATGCATTATGCAGAAGCAGGCGCGAAGGGAATGGACATTGTCAGTCTGGCCGATCCCTCGAATCCCCGCGTCATTTATCGCTGGCGAATCGAAAACGAAGAACTGCATTCCCGCACCGGCGGAATGGATGTGAAGCACTTCAAATGGGAAGGCCGCTACTACGTGGTTCAGTCGCTCCAGTTTGGCGGGGGTGGACCCGACAACGATCTGGGAGCGGTTGTGCTCGATGTCACGGGTCTGCCGGATCCAGACACGGTCCACGAGGTCGCACGTATCCGTGCGCCCGAGACCCCAGGCGGCTTCCACAACATTTTTATCTACAAGCATTCCTCGGGAAGAGTCCTGTTGCTGACTACGGTTTTGGGTCCTCATGCCAATGTGTATGATCTGGGCAAAGTGGTTGGCGGCGATCTGGAGAATGCTCTTATCGGCTACATCCCGACTCCTGCCGAGAACACCCGACGTGCATATCATGATTTCTACGCCGGTTTCCACGTGGATACCGGCACCGACCGTTTTTACGGTGGTGGAACGGGCGGGTATTACGTCTACGATTTCACGGACATCGATAATCCAGAATTACTGGTCACGCTGACTGGAATCACCGGCGTACGCAACGGTCACACCTTCACACCAGGCCCCAGCGGTCGGTACGTGATAGCAGAGACGGAGTATCAGTATGCTCCCCTGCGAATCTTCGATTTGCAGGAAGCACTAGACGGCGAAGGCGTTTCAAATGTTCGGAGCCCGATCTCTGCTTGGACTGCAAACTGGGAAAATCTGG
>CALBJU010000066.1 GCA_937893205.1 uncultured Bacteroidota bacterium | reverse complement strand
TATCTTCAGTTGGCTAAAGAATTCTATCTCTCACAGGAAGAATCCGACGCGGGGGCGATCGAAGTCATCGATGCTCTCCTCGCACAGACGAACTAGGTTTTCGCTTTGGTCGTTTTCGTCTTCTTTCCCTTCTTCTTGGCCGATTTTCCGGAAGAGAGAGTTTCGAACGTAAAGCCATCTCCCTCTTTGGCAACGTCAATCTTGATCACATCACCTGGTTCTATCCATCCAGAGAGCACTTCCTCGGCAAGTTTATTAGTAATCTCACGTTGAATTACCCTTTTGAGGGGTCGCGCTCCGAACGTCGGGTCAAATCCGATTTCAGCGAGTTGGTCTTTTGCAGCATCTGTGAGGTCGACCTCGATCATGTTGCTGGCCAGGGCCAGACGCTGAACCTTTTCGAACAGGATGTCGACAATGCGGCGAATCTCCTTCCTGCCCAGAGGATGGAAAGTCACGATTTCATCGATCCGGTTCAGAAATTCAGGGCGCAGCCGTTGTTTAAGCAGCGCCATTAGATCGATCTGAATTTTTTCTTCATCCTGGGCCGTGACCTCTCCTTCGATCGCGTCCAGCCGGGCCTGCACGAGCTCAGAGCCGAGGTTACTCGTCATGATGATAATCGTATTCTTGAAATCGATGACCCTTCCCTGATTGTCGGTCAGGCGTCCGTCATCGAGAACCTGGAGCAGGATATTGAAGACTTCCGGATGAGCCTTTTCAATTTCATCAAGCAGGACGACCGAGTACGGCTTCCTCCTGACCTGCTCGCTGAGTTGTCCGCCTTCTTCATAGCCCACGTAGCCCGGAGGTGCGCCAACCAGCCTGCTGACCGTGTGACGTTCCTGATATTCACTCATGTCGATGCGGACCATCGCATTTTCATCGTTGAACAGGAATTCGGCCAGCGCTTTGGCCAATTCGGTTTTACCGACCCCCGTCGTTCCCAAGAAAATGAATGAGCCGATCGGACGAGATTCTTCCTGCAGGCCCGCGCGGCCGCGCCGCACGGCGTTGGCCACAGCGGCAAGCGCTTCAGGCTGGCCGACGACCCTCTTTTCGAGGGATTCTTCGAGTCTCATCAGCTTGGCTCGTTCGCCTTCGAGCATTCGAGAAACTGGAATGCCCGTCCAGCGAGAGACAATTTCGGCAATATCTTCGGAATCGATTTCCTCACTCAGCAACGCTCCCCCTTTCTGGACTTCGTCGAGCTTGCTTTTTGTGTCAGATACGATGTCATCCAGCTTCGGTATGCGCCCATACCGGATTTCCGCGACCTCACCATATTCACCGGCGCGCTCAAGCTTGTCTGCTTCCAATCTGAGATTTTCAATGTCCTCCTTCGCCTCTTGCAGAATCAGGATCAACTCTTTTTCCTGGGTCCAGCGCGCCTTAAGTTCTGTACGCTGTTCATCCAGATTGGCGAACTGTTCCGCAATGAGCTTGAGTTTACTCGTATCCTTCTCTCGCTTTACCGCTTCACGCTCTATTTCGAGCTGGCGAATCTGGCGTTCCAGTTGATCCAATTCTTCGGGAAGGGAGTCAATCTCGATGCGCAGTCTCGCTGCAGATTCGTCAATAAGATCGATCGCCTTATCTGGAAGGAATCGGTCGGTAATGTATCGGTGACTCAACTCTGCTGCTGACACCAGGGCACCGTCGGTTATCCGGACGCCGTGATGGACTTCGTATTTTTCCTTGATGCCCCTCAGGATCGAGATCGTGTCTTCTACGGATGGCTCCCGCACGAGAATCATCTGAAAACGGCGTTCGAGCGCCTTGTCTTTTTCGAGATACTTCCGGTATTCGTCCAGCGTGGTTGCTCCGATGGCGCGTAAATCGCCCCGGGCAAGTGCCGGCTTGAGGATGTTGGCCGCGTCCATCGCACCCTCTGCGGCACCTGCGCCAACGAGTGTGTGAATTTCATCGATGAAGAGGATGATCCGTCCGTCCGATTCAGTGATTTCCCGCACGACGGCTTTCAACCGATCCTCGAATTCTCCTCGGTACTTGGCACCAGCGATGAGTGAGCCCATGTCGAGGGCCAGAATGACTTTGTCTTTGAGACCTTCAGGAATATCTCCCTGGACAATGCGGATGGCGAGTCCTTCCGCGATTGCAGTTTTACCCACGCCCGGTTCACCCACCAAAATGGGATTGTTCTTGGTTCGCCGAGACAGAATCTGCAGCAAGCGACGGATCTCGTCGTCCCGACCGATCACCGGATCGATCTTACCCTGAGAGGCGAGGTCGATCAAGTTTCGGGTATAACGTTCGAGTGCTTGATAACGACTTTCCGCGTGCTGATCGGTGACGCGCTGGCTACCCCTGACATCCTTCAAAATTGCCAGGATTTTGTCTTTGGTTATACCTTGTTCGCGCAGCGCTTCTCCAGTGGATTCTTTGGATGCGGCGAGGGCGATGAAAAGGTGCTCAGACGCGATGTAATCATCGTTCAGTTGCTCTGCTTCCGCGAGTGCGCGGTCGAACACTTTTTTGGCCTCCGCCCCTACATATTGACCCGAGACCGAAGAGCCTGTAACTATCGGTAATTTTTCGAGAGCCTGATCTACCTTGGCGGACAGGAGATCGATGCTGGCCTCAAGTTTGGTCAGCATCGTCATCGCGATTCCACCTGTGTCCGCGAGGAACGCGTGCAGCAAGTGGGGCGGTTCTACACCCTGGTGATTGCGCGAAGCGGCGATTTCCGTCGCCTTCTTCACAATCTCTTGTGCCTTTATCGTAAATTTCTGCAGGTTCATAGTTCGCTCGACCCTCTAGCTGGTCATTATTCCGACGTTTTGTCAGGTAGTTCACTCTTGTTATGCGATTACAGTCCTTGCGAAAAGCATACCAACCCGCCCACTATGCCAGGTTGACAGGATGAATCCTTCGAAAATCAGGCTTGGATTGAAGGAAAACCTGCCCCAGTTCGGCCTCTTGGTGCTTGTCAACGTATTCGTCGGGGCCATGATTGGGATGGAGCGCGTCGTAATTCCGGTACTGGCCGAAGAGTTGTATGGGTTGGCTTCCTACTCGGCGGTTTTATCATTCATCATTACGTTTGGATCGGCAAAAGCGCTGTCGAATCTGTTGGCTGGCCGACTCGGGGATTCCTTCGGGCGTAAACGACTATTGATTTTAGGGTGGTTATTTGGACTCCCGGTGCCCCTGATATTGATGTGGGCTCCAAGTTGGGGATGGATCGTTTTCGCCAACGTTCTTCTGGGCGCAAATCAGGGCTTTGCATGGACGATGACGGTGGTCATGAAGATTGACCTCGTCGGACCCAAACAAAGAGGGCTTGCTCTTGGAATCAATGAATCGGCAGGGTACGGAGCGGTATCGATGATGGCTCTTCTGTCGGGATTCTTGCTGGCCTCTGACTCGGTGGATACGGTCTTTCTGATCGGATTTGTGGTCGCAATACTTGGCCTGATTACGAGTGTGTTCTTTGTTCGGGACACGACGCACCACGTCTCACTTGAATCGGGAGTGAGCACTGAGAAGCCGTCATTTTATGAAGTGTGGCGCAATACTTCCTGGACCAATCGAAACATGTTCGCAGCGTGTCAGGCCGGCATGGTGAATAATCTAAACGATGGCTTGGCCTGGGGATTGTTGCCGCTGTTTTTTCTTTCGATGGGACTCTCCCTGGAACGGATGAGTTGGCTGGTAGCCGTCTATCCATTGGTCTGGGGTGTTGGTCAGCTGGGTACGGGCGTGCTAGCAGATCAGATAGGACGCAAGATTCCAATCGTCGCCGGAATGATGATCCAGGGAGCCTCACTGATCCTGTTGGTCCGGTCCGAATCACCGACCGTCTACCTGTTGGCCATGATCGGTCAGGGACTCGGAACAGCGCTCGTCTATCCCGCCCTGCTCGCCGTCATTTCAGATAATTCCGCGCCCGAGTGGCGTTCGTCCTCCCTGGGAGTGTATCGATTGTGGAGGGACGGCGGTTACGTTGTCGGAGCCGTGTTTGCGGGGCTGGTCGCTGATTCCATAGGACTGAGCGGATCGATTGCCGCAATTGGGGCAATCACACTTTGCTCTGGTGTTGTCGCAATGATTGTGCTGAAGGAGAGGATGACCTAGTGTTCGTGATCGGCGTCCTCGCCGTCGTCGTGATCATCCATCTCCATTTCCATCTCAACCTCTTTGGGTTCGGCCATATCCATCTTGCCCTCTCCGCGCAGAGATACCGTCTGCATATAGTCCAGCAGCACTGTGCCGGTCCCATTGAGTCTGATGCCGACCCAGCCCGAGCCAGGATCGTCGCCATGTCCGTGGACCGTCAGAGTCTGATCAGAATAGGCGCGAAAATGGATCTGGTCTGCGACGACTCGATATGAATGCCAGCCTGAGGGGCTGTAGGGCTTATTGTCCATGAGGTAAATATCGCCATTTTCGCTGCGTCCCTGCTTCATTTCCTCATTCGAGGCCGAGGTAAAGTGGTAGTTGTTCTCATCAATCACGTGATGAACGATCATCACGGTGCCCACAAAATCGTCCAGATTCATGGCTAGATCCACCTGAACGGTTATCATGGACTGGTCGAACGTAAACATCACCGGTCGACCATTGGTAGAAAGGGCCAACACATCGCCCCGTTCGCCGCCATCTTTCATTGAGGTCTGAAGATCATCGACCGCTCCGTATGTCGTCATAGAATCCAGCCAGGAAGAGGCACGAGTTGGCTTGAACGTCCAGCCACCGTCTTCATTCGAAACGGGAGAGGAAGATCCATCCGAATTTGGGGCCGGAACCATCACCATTTCTTGTGGCACTGCCTTAACACCAACGCCGTACACATATACGAGTTGGGCTCCGTGATCCGCAGTAGCCCACAACAGAACGATACCCCCCAGGCCCGTAACGTATCCGAGGGTTCGGAACAGGGTTCTTGTATCCATATTCAGCGCGTACATCACTACCCTGATCACCGCGTAGACAGTGAAAAAATAAAACAGATAGTGACCAAGGTCTGAATGTTGGGTCAGAAGCGCGTTAGCATCGGTCGGGAGAAATACTGAATCAGCAGCTTGTTTTCCCGCGAGCCAGGCCGCGAACGTTCCAAGAGCACCACCCACGTAGAGACCCACGGCCCCTCGTCTCCAGATGTCCTGCTTTTTGAGAACCATGCCCACGCTGTCGACGATTGCCGCAACAACCAGTAACGCAATGGGAAAATGTACCAGGAGGGGATGAATGTTGGGTGCCCAATCGGGAAGAAACAACATGAACGTTCGAATTCGGTTTTGAAAGGCGGTCGGCTACCAATAATACGGCGGTAATCCAAAAGTATAACGCGCCTTTGGCAATACGCTTCCCATGCAGGAATAGGCTACCCATGCATGAGTAGGCTACATTGTCCGATACGAGTGCGATGGAACCGGGTTACGAAGTAACGCTTTTATGTCAACCTGATAGTGTCTTCTCGTTAATTCCCACGACCTAGTGCCCATGAATCCATTGCAGCCATCCGACGCAACAGAGTGGTGGGATAATTTCCGTAAGCTCCTTGACAGCGACAATAAATGGCCTTCCAAGTACCTGTTTAAATTTATCGTGCCCAAGGCAGGACTTGCGGAGTTGGAGGAGGTTTTTGAGGGGCAGGAAATAGACGTCAAGGCCTCTACACGGGGAAATTATCTGAGTGTCACGACGAAAATCACGGTCCACGGCAGCGATGATGTAATTAAGATTTATCGTGCAGCAGGAGCAGTGAACGGTGTGATTTCGCTGTAGGTCACCCAAAAAACTACTATCGCGTGTACATCAAACCGTTGAGGTGGTCCATGTCTCGGATCTTAGCTGTCTTGATTCTGGTCTTGGCGACCGCTCCAGCCTTCGCTGTCAGATTCGTTATGAAGGGTGGCGTTGTCGTCCGAAACGAAGGATCCAATTAGGTTCTGGGAGCCGAAATAGGCCTGAGGATGGATCTGGAACTGGGCCTGGGCCTGGACGGGGCTAGATTTCTTTGAAGATTTTGACGTCGAGCCAGGATATCGTTGACCCCGGCTGGGGCTCGAGTTCGGACGTGGTCATCTGAACCTTCAGCTTTTGCCGCTGGGCCTGAACGAGAAGTTGGTTGATCTCGTCTGCCTTGTGCTTGATCTCCTGAGACAGGAGGTAGTCCTTGTCCCTCAGTAGCTGATCGACAATAGCCTCGAAATGTTCTTCTTTTTGTTTTGATTCCACGCTGATGTAGCCGGTTCGTTATCACCCTGAAAATAGGTAGGTATCCGTTTGTACTAACGGAAAAAACAACGGTTTTCGCTTATCTGGGAGATGTTTCGACCAGTCTCGCCGGTCTTGATCTCGAGCGCGTTTATTTCATCACAATGGCCTGGATAAAAAAAGGGCGCCGCGCGCCGCCCTTTTCAAGAACGTGTAGGTTCAATATAGTCGACTATCTGAGCTTGAAGGTAATCGGCAGAGACATTTTCACCTTGACCGCTTTGCCTCGTTGTTTGCCGGGTTTGAACTTGGCAGTCAGAATTGCGCGGATGGCTTCTTCATCGCATCCTGCACCGATTCCACGTGTCACGATTGGATCGTACACGTTGCCCTGCTGATCAACGATGAACTGAATGTATACGCGGCCTTCGACGCCTGCCCTCTTGGCAATCTCTGGATACTTGATTTTTTTCTGAAGACCAGCTAATCCCCCGATCAGCTCCGGTGACTGCTCTACAATCACAAAGATTTCGGGCTCTTCTTCTTCTTTATCCGCGGGTGGAGGTGGCGGCGGAAGAAATACGATGTCGTCGATATCCAGTGACATGTCCAGATCGAGATCATCGTCCTCGAGGATCTCGTCATTTGGAACCTCGACTGGAACCGGTGGGCGCGGTGGAGGTGGCGGCTTCTCAATCTGCTCGGTCTGCTGAATATCCTCCATCTGGACGACTTCTTGCTCCTGGAGCGTCACTTCGAATGTATCGCCGACGCTCATGTCGAGACGAAACGCCACGATCAAAACGGTCAACGTAAGAACCATTCCGATTTCAATGTAAAGGGGATATCGTTTCTTGATATCGGCCTTGTCTGTTTTTTTCAGAGCCATAATATTTCGCTACTTGTGACCGCTGGGATGCGGTTATCGGTCAAGTTGAGAATAATACGTCAAGTGATCCCAAAACGGAAGTGAAAACGCTTGCCCCTCCCTCTCAAAAAAGCCGCTTGTTCTCAAAATTAGTTCTGGGATGCACATCAAAGACCTGAATACCCGTTTGAAGTTGCTGGCCAAGTTGATGACCCAAGATGCTGCCCCAGGATGATGTGGAGGCGACATGTCCTTGAAATGGTGAGCGCCCGGTCATTTTTCCGAGCGATGGATAAACGGTCGTGCGACTATCCAGGCTACAAAAGCGAGTAGGGCGCCAACGGAATCAGCCAGCGCATCCCTCAGTTCTGCCGTGCGACCAATTGGCATCACTTCCTGATAATATTCTGACCCAATCGCGAATACCAGAATTAGACCCAAAATGACAAGTCCTCTGTCGATCCGTGCTTCTGACTTTGCGGCCAACCATAATCCGGTCAGTACGAAAAACAGCGCGAAATGAACGAACTTGTCGAGTTGGAGCAACGATGAGCTTGGAAGACTGCTTCCCGGAATAGACAGGCTGGCTATGATCAGGACCGTCCAGCCAGTAGCGAGAACGATGGGGCGAAAAGGTGCAGACATACGGGGATCAGGAGAAGCGTAGTAGCGCTCGGGGAAGCGCATCGAGAATGTCAGACGCGACCATGGATTGTGAAGCGTGCTCTTCAACAAACTGATCGGCTGCGGTTCCTGCAACGTGAACTCCGCATACCGCGGCTTCGAACGCGGAGAGTCCTTGAGCAAGCAGACCGGTCACGATTCCTGCGAGAATGTCTCCAGATCCAGCGGTAGATACGGACGGATTCCCAGTGGAATTAACTACAGTTCTTCCATCTGGAGCCGCCGTTATAGACGGCATTCCCTTCAGTAGCACGACCACGTTCCAGTCACATGCGAATCTTTGTGCCATATCGATTCGATTTACGGAAGGCTTTTGTTCTCCAGCGAGCCTCATGAATTCGCCTTCATGGGGGGTGAATATCCAGTTTCCATCAGCCCTCTTCGAGACCCAATCACGTTCGTCCTGCAGAGAAAAGAGTGCATCGGCATCAATTACAGCTGGCCCGTCAAAATGTTGAAGCAATTCCCGCGTTATGGTCGAGGCCGCCGGGTCTCTTCCGAGACCAGGGCCGACGAGCAGGGCCTGTGCTTTCGTCCAGCGATTTTCCAGGCGTGCTATCAGTTTGGCAACATTGCTTAGACTTGCGTTCTCTTCCCATCCTTCAACCGGGATCTCGTCGAGCTTCTTGAGCAGTAGATCCCGGATGGACCGGGGTGCCAGGCAGATCACGTAGCCACTGCCCGCGCGAGCCGCGCCTCGCGCGGCGAGCGTAACTGCACCTGGAAAGGATGACGATCCGCCAGCCACTATGGATAGTCCATTGCTGTATTTATGCCCCGAACGGCGCCTGGGAGACAATCGAGGTCTCACGTACTCGTCCGTGGAGAGGAAGGCACAGCCAGGAACGAGCGCCCTCGAGGACAGCACCGCCGGGGGGATTCCGATGTCGGCGACCCTCACCTCACCGCAGACATCGGGCCCGCTCCCCAGAAGGAGTCCAGCTTTCAAGGAACCAAGGGTAACGGTGGCGTGGGCCTCGATGGTTATTCCAAGTATCGCTCCCGAATCGGCACTCAGCCCGGAGGGAAGATCTACCGATAGGATCCGCGCGCTCTGCTCATTGGCCCATTCTATTACGCTCACCAGCGGTGGGCGAACCTCTGATGACAATCCAGTCCCCAACAGGGCGTCAACAATCAAATCTGGATTTTCGGGATAGTGAAGTTGGTCCGAGAAAAAATCGATTTTCAGGAAAGGCACGAGGTCCTGTTCTGAAAGGCGATACAGAATCTCAAGATTCAGGAGAGCATCCCCCTTGAACGCTGAACGTGGGGACATGGATACAACCGAAACCTTCGCTCCTGCCTGGGCCAGATAGCGTGCGATCACGAAGCCGTCTCCGCCGTTGTTTCCCTTTCCACACAGACAAACTACATGCGTATCTCGACCGAGAGGAGTAAGCTCTTTTGCTACTCGTACGACCTCTCGCCCAGCTGACTCCATGAGCGTGGAGCCGGCTATGCCGACCGAATCAATCGTGTGTTGATCGGCTTCGCGCATCGCCGCGGCCGTCAGAATTGGAGGGAGATCCCCCACTTCAAATCGGGCGTTACTCATGGCCATGTCACTTGTTTTCTGCGGCCGAATCCGCTGGAAGTGTACCCAGATCGAGCGTGTCGGGAAGAACCGTGTCCCATCTTGCTCGGACCGGTTCGTCGGCAACGACCCAGCCGACGGGTTCTGACGGTTGAAAGGGGCGAAGTGATCCGGCGTTCCACCGTCCGTTACCATCAAGATCGACATACACCCTCAGTCTGGCCCGAAATCCGCCGGGAAGGCCGCCAAGGGTTATCGATGGATCCTGCGAGGAAATAGTCATTACGGGAAGCGTCTCCCGGTCTCGGAGAAAAACCTCGATGACAACGGGTCCGGACGCATTCTTCGTCTCAAGTACCAGAGCGCCACTGAGTCTCGAACTCGCGAACTGGAACAGCCCACTGATCGTGGTATCGGGCTCAAGGCCTTCAAATTCTACCAGAAACGGCGCGTCTCGGGTAGAACGCTGTTCTTTGCCGATTTCAAAATAAGTTGGATCCAGCCGATTGATGGAAAGATCAACCGAGGCTCCGGTCGTGTCCGTGATGCTCACCAGTAGGCGAGCTGCAGGTGATGACAGCCGGACACCGAAGCGTTCGGGTGTCCAGACGCGGCGCGCCTGATTGGGTATGACGACTAGCGAATCTGGTGTCCAATTCAGGAATGCTGGCGGCTCAGACTGCGAAATCGGCGAACTCACCGTAAAGGGCCATTCACCCTCCTGCATGTTATTCCCAAGTGAATCGCTCACGGGTGCGGATCCCTGGAGTGAGTATGACCCCGGTGGTAGGCTGTCCACGCGGGCAATCAGAATTCGGGATCGACTTTCGGTGAAATAAAGCTCACCTACATCTCCCACAGAGTTTCCCAGAGAATCTTGCAGTGTGAACTGATGGCTTCCTGGGAATCCAAATGTCGACGGGTGATTTACGTCTGTATCGAGAGGTTCAGAAAAGCGCAGTTCTAGATCTCTGGATGAAACGGCGCGAACTCTTTCAATAGTCGGTGGAATCCGATCATGGACCGCGAGTATCCAGGGTCTTGCGGGCGCAGCTCCCACGCTGTCTGCAGGAATGCGATCCAGGGGCGGCACTCCGCGCTTCTCCCCTTCATCCATCAGCCGATTTCGATTCGCATCGCCCACCGCGACGATGAAATACTCGCCGGTTGAGACGTAATTGAAGCGGAAGCTCCCATTTGAAGCGGTCTGTGTTCGATAGAGGGGCGACGACTTCAGGGTCAACGAATCATTGTCTGCGAACGCGAAGATGTCGATGCCCCCAGCGGCCTGTCCGCTGGATGCGTGAAGGAGGCGCCCACTCATTTTTCCGCTGTCAATTTCATCTCCAGTTGAAAATGCGACACTGATTGGAGAATCGAGTGATACGTTGTGGAGGTCACGCAGCGATACGTCCAGCGTAAGGATGTACGTCGTCGATTCACGAAGCTCGCCTGGAAATCTAACTTTTATTTTCTTCCCAGACCCACTGATCCGAGGGGGTCCAACGAGATCCGGAGTGATCGACAATGCTCTTCCAAACGTTCGAACATCAATCGCCTCGTCAAATTCAAATTCGACCGTACTCCCTGAAAAGTTGGTCTGACCGTCGGATGGAATGGTTTGAACGATTGATGGCGGAGTCGAGTCTGGCGCTCCACCTCCGGGCGGAACCGGAACTGCGCAGGCCAGAGGCAGACATACCATCAAGACTATGAAGCAGATTTTTTTCAACCGCTGCCAGCGCGACGGCTTCGAAGATTGAATAATAGGTAGGTCCCGACTGCCGAGGCCCCGACGAGAACGATGGGCTCAACAACCTTGCGCCAGCGAGATGCGGCTGGAAGAGGGGGGCTGGTTTCCGGGAAACGACGATCTTCAAACCGTGTGGCATCCGCGCGGGAGAGTTCGTCATCTTCCTGCGTCAGGCATGAATCGGTCTTGAGCACCTGTCCATCATTCGCCGTGAGCCAATACGTGATTCCCAATATTGCGTTGCGCTGCAGGGTCTTGCGACTAAGTCGTTGATACGAGAGCTCTGCCTTGTCGACCGTATAAGAGAGCAGAGGAAGGTTGGCAGCAGTGTTGGA
>CALBJU010000065.1 GCA_937893205.1 uncultured Bacteroidota bacterium | reverse complement strand
ATAATTGGACGAAAACGCTACCCGAAACGATTCACATGGCGCAGAATCCGAATGTAACTGTTCGCTCGAGGGGAGTCATGGAGAAGTGCTCCTTCTGTATCCAGCGGATTCGGGGAGCGAACAAGACCGCTAATTTGGAGGATCGATCCATTGCCGATGGTGAAGTAGTCACGGCCTGCCAGCAGGTTTGTCCGGCTAACGCCATCACCTTTGGAAACCTTGCAGATCCCGGCAGTGCGGTTTCGCAGAAGCGCATGTCGGATCGCCGCTATGAATTACTGGCCGAATTGAACGTGAAACCGCGCGTCAGCTACCTGGGACGCATCCGGAATCCAAACGCCAATTTGACCTGAACAGCATTCAGAATTAAGTAAACAAGAAAGCGACGCCTGTGAGTACGGCAAGCACGGAAAAGACTCTAGCATACACAGCGGACTTCCACGATGAAGCTCCGCTGGTTACTGGGGATCTGACATTCCACGACATTACAGAAATAGTCTCTGTTCATACCGAGAAGAAGACCCCATTGGCGTGGTACGGAGCGTTCAGTCTGGCTCTGAGCGGCCTGATGATCATGATCATCATGATCGCCTACCTGTTCTGGAATGGAACCGGTGTCTGGGGCTTGAACAATCCCGTTGGATGGGGCTACGCGATCGTCAATTTCGTGTTCTGGGTCGGTATTGGGCACGCAGGGACGCTGATTTCAGCTATTCTCTTCCTTTTCAGGCAACAGTGGCGGACTGGCATCAACAGGTCGGCGGAGGCGATGACGATATTCGCGGTCATCTGTGCGCTCGTATTTCCAGGGATTCATGTTGGTAGAATCTGGGCCGCCTACTGGATGCTTCCGATTCCGAATCAGATGGACATGTGGCCTCAGTTCAAGAGTCCTCTCCTCTGGGATGTTTTCGCGGTTTCTACCTATTTCACCGTGTCGCTGGTCTTCTGGTATGTCGGCATGATCCCGGATATCGCTACGCTTCGAGATCGCGCAACGAGCAAGATTCGCCGCCGCGTGATGGGAGTTCTGTCCATGGGATGGACGGGAGCCAATCGCCATTGGCGCAATTACGAGAAGGCGTATCTCCTTCTGGCTGCCCTGGCGACTCCGCTGGTCCTTTCGGTTCACTCGGTTGTGTCATTCGACTTCGCGGTGTCCATTGTGCCTGGTTGGCACACAACCATATTTCCGCCTTACTTCGTGGCAGGAGCCATTTTTTCGGGCTTCGCCATGGTGGTCACGCTGGCCATCGTAGCCCGCCACGTGTACGCGGTGAAGAATATTGTGACGATCGATCACCTGGAGAAGATGAATATCATCATTCTTCTTACCGGGAGTATCGTCGGCTTTGCGTACATCACGGAGTTCTTCATTGCATGGTACTCCGGTGTGCAGTATGAACAATATGCGTTCACCAATCGCATGTTCGGTCCCTATGCCTGGGCTTACTGGACGATGATGTCGTGTAACCTGTTCTTCCCTCAGTTCTTCTGGATCAAAAAACTGCGACGGAGTATTCCGTTCATGTTCGTGATATCGATCCTGGTCAACGTCGGTATGTGGTTCGAACGATTTGTGATAGTGGTCTCCTCGCTCCACCGCGACTACCTGCCCAGTTCGTGGGACTACTACACGCCAACGATTGTGGACATTTTAACATTTGTTGGAACGTTCGGGCTCTTCTTCACGCTGTATCTGCTCTTCCTACGCTTCCTGCCGCAAGTGGCCATGTCTGAAGTCAAAGGTGTCATGCCGCAGGCCGATCCGCACTTTTATGATCATGCCGGGGATGGGCATGTTGCGGAGCATTCCGTTGAGGTGTCGCCAGAAAATGAGCAACCGAATTAACCCTAATCGTGTGAAATCAGAGCAATCATGCTGAACCAACTGGCAACTCAAGTCAAGGCGACGATGGGCATTTACGAAGCTCAGGACGACGATGTGTACGGCGTCCTGGCAGAGTTTGCTCATCCGGGTGAGCTGCTTCGTGCAGCTAAAGCGGTGCACGAAGAGGGATACAGTCATTTCGATACACACAGCCCATTTCCGATCCACGGAATGGACAAGGCCATGGGCTTGGGCAATTCCATTATCGGTTGGATCACGTTCGGTGGAGGTATCGCCGGTTTGTCTCTTGCAACGTGGATGCAGTGGTGGATGGGCGAAGTCAGCTATCCCATCAATATTAGTGGGAAACCGTTTTTCGCTGTCGAGCCTTCCATTCCCGTCATGTTTGAATTGACCATTCTGTTCGCGGCGCTATTGACGGTCGCTGGCATGTTTGCCCTCAATGGATTGCCGAGACCCTACAATCCGCTGTTCTATTCGCGCGAATTTCTGCGCGTAACCGATGACGCGTTTTTTCTGCACATCGCGGCGAGCGACAAGCAGTTTGACATGGAAGCGACGCCTCAAATGCTTGCCGATATGGGAGCCAGCCACATCGAAAGCATTCGAGATACCGGGGAGGAAGACTGACCCAGGAAATGGGTCATTCCGTTTCCAAGGAGACATCAATTATGATGAAGCGAACAACACAAATTTTTGGAGTGCTTGTCCTGCTGGTTTCAACCCTTGTAATGAGTGGTTGTCAGGGAGGACTCTCAGACAAGCCGCCAATCCATATCAATCCGAATATGGACTCTCAGGAAAAGTTTGAAGCCCAGGAAGCGAATCCGTTCTTCGAAGACGGTCGCGCGATGCGTCTTCCCGTTAGTGGAACTGTCGCAAGAGGTTTTTTGAAAGACGACGTAGTGTACTGGACCGGGCGGGACGAGGAAGGAGCCTTTGCCAGCAATCCTCTCACGCTCGATCAGGCGCTTCTGGACAGAGGTCGCGAGCGATATGACATCTATTGCAGCGTTTGCCATGGATTGGCTGGAGACGGAAAGGGCATCCTGATGACCGGCAATTACGGTTACATCCCTGCTCCATCCTACCACACAGGATTCCTTCGCAGGAGGCCCGATGGATACTTCTACGAAGCACTGACGGATGGCATCAGGACGATGCCAGGATATGGCTCACAGATTCCCGTGGGGGACCGGTGGGCAATCGTGGCCTACGTCCGGGCGCTGCAGCGCAGTCAACGTGCACCGGCCGTGGATGTACCCGAAAGCCAACAATAGTTAAAAACTGATTAGAGCCTGGCTTGCGTCAGGTGGAATAAAAAGCGAAAGCTGTATGTCTCAGACCGTAAAACGTAGCAACCCGCTGATGTGGTTGATCGATCCACTCCAGCCTACGGCCAGTCAGGCTGATCCGGTATACCGTTTCAAGTGGTCACAGATGGCGTGGATGTTACCCCTGGCAATCGGAATTGCCGGATTGGTCATTAGTGCCGTCGGATGGGCAACTGATTCTCGTCAATTCTTTTTTTCCTATCTGATAGGATGGTCGTTCTGCCTCTCTCTGGCGCTTGGGGGATATTTTTTCGTCATCATCCAGCACCTCACCAAGGCGCGTTGGAGCGTCGTGATTCGTCGAATTCCTGAGGCACTCATCTGGTCCTTCCCTCTTCTGGCTATCCTCGGCATCCCGATTGTCCTGGGAATGCACGACCTGTATCACTGGACCCATCTCGAGTTGATTGATCCTACCAGTGAATTCTACGATCCTGTCATTGCAGGCAAGGCCAGTTACCTCAATACGCCCTTCTTTTTTGCTCGGATGGCATTTTATTTTCTCGTGTGGACCTGGATCTCGTTCAAGCTCTATACCCTCAGCCTCAGGCAGGATGTAGACCCGGATCCTTCCATCCCGAAACAACAGCGCAAGATCAGCGCAATTGGACTCCCGTTGGGAGCAGTTACGACGGCGTTCGGTGGAATGGATCTGTTGATGACGCTGGATCCACACTGGTTTTCAACCATCTTTGGTGTGTATTTCTTCGCCGGCTCGTTCATGTCCATCATGGCAGTCATCGCACTCGTTGCTATGATCCTGCAGCGCAACGGAATGCTTCGCGGTGTCATCACTACAGAGCATTACCAGGATCTCGGAAAGTTCTTGTTCGGATTCATGGTGTTCTGGGCATACATCGCTTTCAGCCAGTACATGCTGATCTGGTACGCTAATCTTCCCGAAGAAACCATTTTTTACCGCCACCGGCTCGAGCACGGATGGGAGGTATTTAGCGCCATCCTTTTGATCTTCCACTTCATTATTCCATTTTTTATTCTAGTCGGAAGGTGGGCCAAGAGAATCTTACCCGTGCTCGCATTCATGTGCGTATGGATGTTAGTCGTTCATTGGTTCGATATATTCTGGATTGTGGCCCCTGTATTGCATGGTGACCATGCAATGATGAGTCTTTACGACGTGAGCGCATGGTTAGGCGTGTTCGGCGTCTTTATTGGCGCTTTCATGTATCGGCTCAGTCGACATGCTCTGGTTCCGCAGAGAGACCCCAGACTGCATAAGTCGCTCTCGTTTACGAACACCTGATTGAAGTCAGCATTATGAGTTCGAATACGATTCCACAGATCGAAGTCGAACCGGAAGGCGTCCACGCCGGTGCAATAATGGGCATAATTGCGTTCTGCAGCATTGCCCTGGTATTGATAGTCGTCGCTACCATCGCACTCTCCGGTCTTCGTTTTCAAGAGGCAATAATGGACGCCACCCAGGAAACGGGATACCCCCTTCTCTATGAGACTCGCATGAACGGGGCCGCGCTTCTTGAGGAATATGTGGACCTGGACGGCGATTACTACCGGATTCCCATCGAACGTGCGATGGAACTGGAAATCAGGGATGCCAACTAAGTACGGCCGAGATCTTGTCACTTTTGCGAAATATCGTTCTTGTCCTATTCCTCTCGATGATCGCGTCGAGTGTGGCCCGAGCGCAGACGTCTGACCTTCCGTTGGACTTCAAAGGAGTGGGCCTCATCGAGCGATTGGGTGAGGCACTGCCCATGGAGGCCCGCTTCACGGATTCGAAAGGAGACGACGTAGTCCTCGGTAAGTACTTCGGCTCACAGAAACCGGTCGTAATCAATCTGGTGTATCACGACTGTCCGATGTTGTGCAGCATCGTTCTGGAATCGCTCACAGAGACCCTGCAAGACCTGGCGTGGGCGCCCGGTGAAAACTTCGAGGTGTTGACCGTCAGTTTTGGTGCGGGAGAGACGCCAGAGATGGCGGCGCGAGCAAAAGATCGCGTACTTACAAAATTGGGTAAAGCCGGAGCCGACCAAGGCTGGCACTTTCTGGTGGGCGATGAGGAGAACATCCTGGCACTGACGGACGCCCTCGGTTTCAGATTCAAATGGATGGAATCCACAGGAGAGTACGCTCACCCCTCGGCGCTTGTCTTTGCAAGCGGTGAAGGTGTGGTGACAAGGTATATCCACGGTATCGAGTATTCGGCCACGAAGGTTCGTCGAGCGATCGTAGAGGCCTCTGAGGGCAAGGTGGGATCAGCGATTGATCAGATTCTGCTCTACTGCTATCGCTACGATCCGGCTTCCAATTCCTATGTGCTGCACGCCACCAATCTCATGAAATTGGGAGGCTTGCTAACGCTGGTGCTCATTGGATTGGGACTGGCCGTTTTCTGGAGACGTGAGAGCCGGAATCAAAAACAGAACCTGAATCAGGTTTAATGCTTAACAATTATTCAAGAGTAGGGAAGTAACTGAACATGGGCGATAGCGGATCTATCTGGTTGCCAGACGCCATGTCGACATTTGCAGGGGAGGTTGATGCCCTTTTCTGGTTCGTTTTCTGGACCAGTACCGTCCTTTTTGTGGCCGTTATCGGCGTGAAGATCTATTTCATGATCCGATATCGGCGCACCGATGACACGTACGTGCCCGAACCTGTTCACGAGAGCAAGAGGCTGGAAGCTGCATGGATCGTGCTACCAACCATTCTGACGCTGATCGTGTTCACCTGGGGGTTTCAGGTTTTTCTGAGAATCAGCTCCGCCCCGCCGGATTCGTACGACATTACCGTCCGTGCGCAGCAGTGGTCGTGGGAGTTTGAGTACGCCGAGGGCGTGACGTCATTTTCCGAGTTGTACGTACCAGTGGGGCGTCCCATCAAGCTCATGATGAGCAGTGAAGATGTTTTGCACAGCTTTTTTATCCCGGCTTTTCGGGTCAAGATGGATATTATTCCGAACCGGTACACCTCTGTCTGGTTCGAGGTCACCGAGCCTGGTGAATACCAGATCTATTGCACCGAGTATTGCGGAACGGAACATTCTGGCATGCTGGCTCAGGTTATAGCGGTTTCCGAGGTGGATTTTGCGGCCTGGCTCGTCTCGCAGAATCAAGACCTTCCACCGGTAGAGCTCGGCGAAAGATTGTTTGAGCAGTGTGCGATTTGCCACTCAACAAATGGCGAACGACTCGTGGGACCATCACTCGACGCTCGTTTCGGAACCATGCGCGCCCTTGCAGACGGATCGACGGTCCTCTTCGACGAAGATTACATCAGAGAGTCCATCGTGAATCCGGCCGCTAAGGTTGCGGAAGGATTTCAGCCCATTATGCCGGCTGGCTACTCCAGTATGTCGGCCAAGGAACTTGACGGTCTTGTGGCCTACCTGAAATCGCTTGAATAAAACCTAAAATGTTAGCAGGCCCCGAAATAGTACTGGATGGAGATGACTGAAGCTGATACAGGATCGGTGAACTATCTGAACCATGATCGGTCGATCAAATCGTGGTTGCTGACGCTTGATCACAAGCGCATCGGCATCATGTATCTGATTGCCGTATCTCTGGCATTTTTGGCCGGGGGAATCCTTGCCATGCTCGTCCGCGTCGAGCTGATGGCTCCAGGCGAGACGATCATGAGCGCCGATGCCTACAACCAGACCTTTACCCTCCACGCGGTCTTGATGATATTTGCCTTCATCATACCGGCTGTGCCTGCGGTGATGGGTAACTTTGTGCTGCCCTTGCAATTAGGAGCAAAAGATGTAGCGTTTCCCAAGTTGAATCTGGCGAGTTTCTATATCTATCTGATAGGCGTAGCCGTGGCTATGTCGGCGCTGATTGTTGGCCGGGTAGACGGCGGCTGGACCTTTTACACTCCGTACTCGACCAGCATTGGAAACGGAATACTCTTTGTCTCTGCGGGCGTATTCATCATGGGGTTCTCGTCGATTTTGACGGGCCTGAACTTCATCGTGACCGTTCACAAGATGCGAGCGCCGGGCCTTACCTGGAACAGGCTGCCGCTGTTCGTCTGGTCGATCTATTCAACCGCCATCGTCCAGGTGTTGGCGACGCCGGTGATCGGGATCACGGTCCTCCTCCTGTTCCTGGAAAAAACACTCCAGATTGGCATATTCGATCCGGCTCTGGGTGGAGATCCAGTTCTGTTCCAGCACTTTTTCTGGTTCTACTCGCATCCGGCCGTTTACATCATGATCCTGCCGGCGTTTGGAATCATCTCCGATCTGATGGGCACCTTCTCTCGACATCAGGTATCGGGGTACAAGTTCGTCGCGCTTTCGTCGGTCGCCATCGCCTTTCTTGGCTTTCTCGTGTGGGGGCATCACATGTTTGTGTCGGGTCAGTCCGCCGTCTCCTCGATTGTATTCTCTCTGATCACCTATCTGATAGGCATCCCGACGGGTGTGAAGGTCATTAACTGGGTCTCAACGATGTACAAGGGGTCGGTCCAGTTCAAGACTCCGATGCTATACGCGATAGCGTTCCTCTTCACGTTTTCGATTGGCGGCTTTACAGGAATATTGCTGGGGGTTCTGGCGATAGACATTCATCTGCATGACACGTACTTCGTCGTTGCCCACTTCCACTACGTGATGATGGGCGGCAATGTCATTGCGGCGCTGGGAGGCTTGCACTACTGGTGGCCAAAGATGACCGGCAAGATGTACAACGAGGTGTTGGGCAAGATTGCCGCCGGGCTGGTCTTCGTGGGATTCAACATTACTTTCTTTCCGCAGTTCATCATGGGCGCAAAGGGTATGCCCCGCCGCTATTACGATTATCTACCGGAATTTCAGGGCTACCATCTCCTGTCGACCTACGGATCGTGGATTTTGGGAGCGGGTCTGTTCCTGATAGCCTTCTACCTTCTGGCGTCGCTGTTCAAGGGAAAGAAGGCGGGATTGAACCCATGGGGTTCGCTCACCCTCGAGTGGACGCACACGACCACGCCGCCTCACCCTCATAATTTTATCGAAACGCCGATTGTCACGCGAGGCGCGTATGACTTCCACCTCGCCAAGCATCTGTTTGAGAAAGAGGGTAGCGAGATGTCGGAAGTCGTCACCTCCCCCAAGTAACGCTCAATAATCGGGCTCCAGAGGCCCATCACACACCCTGAATAATCTGTTCTAGCATGGCTCACGAGCATTCAAATCATCCGGCACACCTGCACCACCACTTTGTGTCGTCAGAGCAGCAGTTCGACGCTGCCAAGATGGGAATGTGGCTGTTTCTCGTTACGGAAATCCTTCTTTTCAGCGGGTTGTTCGTTGCGTACACGGTCTATCGAGTCTGGCATCCAGAGGTTTTTGCCCAGTCGGCAGAGCTCCTGAGCTGGCGCATGGGAGGGCTGAATACAATCGTACTGCTGGCATCTTCGTTTACAGTGGCACTCGGCATTCATTTCGCCCAGAAGGACAATAAGAAGGCACTCGTGATCAACCTTGTTCTGACGTTCCTTCTGGCTCTGACTTTTCTGGTCGTCAAGTATTTCGAGTACTCCAGTAAGTTCGAACACGGAATCTTTCCCGGGGCCAATTTTGCTCCACACGGAATATCACACGGCGTTGACTATGCGGCGTACAACGTTCCATTCGCCGCGCAATTCTTCTCAATCTATTTCGTGATGACGGGCATACACGGATTCCACGTCCTCGTTGGAATGGGTTTGTTTACGTGGATAACCATTCGGGCCATCAGAGGGGACTTCTCCAGCGAATATTACACACCTGTTGAAATCTGTGGGTTGTACTGGCATCTGGTCGACATCATCTGGATTTTCCTGTTTCCTTTATTGTATCTGATATAAGTCGCTACTGCGATTGCCTGTCACAGGCGACAACACACCATCGAAAGTGTCACACACTGAGCATCACATAACATCGATTAAAACGCTCTCCATTGTTTTTGGAGGGCTCGTTTTCCTGACCCTTTTAACGGTTGGAACGTCGCGCCTGGATCTGGGAGTAATGAACGTTCCTGTGGCCCTCCTCATCGCCATCACCAAGGCCCTGTTGGTGGTCGTGATTTTCATGGCGCTCAGATGGGATAACAAGATCAATGCAGCCATTTTTGCGGTCGGTGTTCTGTTTGTAATCGTATTTATCTCGTTCATTCTCCTCGATACGATGTACAGGGGTGATTTGTCCAATACGACAAAGGGTACCATCATGGAGATGGAGGCAGCCGAGGAGGCACTACGGGCAGGGGAACGGGACCTGCCACCCACAGAGCCCCCTGAGCCCCCGGGTCACGAGGAGTAGAGTCCCGCATCGTGGATGCTTAGGGAGTCGACAGGCTCAGGCGAACAGCCTGTTTTGATATTGGGTGGGTCCGGCCTTCAGCCGGACCCACCCTTTTTTTGTTGAGAGATCGCGTAACTGTTTCGAGGTCTGAAACGTCTGAAAGAAACCGCGGAATAATTCCGATTGAAACGCCGATCCATGGACACGCTGATTACCATATTGGGAGCAACCGCAGCCTTCGTGCTGTTGTTCTGGATCCTCTTTACCTTCCTCAGAAATATCCTGCCTCAGAAAAAGGTGGAAGCTGATCTGAGTCCAAATAGATTACAGCCTCGCGCGAGGACTCCGGCTGGCGGTGGAATCGTGATGTTCAAAGACATCTTCAATTTCGAGCATGAACGCAGGATGACCGTT
>CALBJU010000064.1 GCA_937893205.1 uncultured Bacteroidota bacterium | reverse complement strand
TCACGGCTCGCCATGCCTGCTCTATGGCAACGTGTGCATAGGAACTGACGGCCGAGTCGATATTTGCGATAGTAATTCGGCCAAATGGTTGTCTTCCTATTTTCGCCATCTCGGGCAAGTCGGAGTCATAAAGAGATGACCCACCATAAACATAGCCGTGCGCCCAACGATTTACGGTGATGCTCTCAACATCCCTGTCAAAATCAAACAATTCCTTTGGCAGCATGCCGCCCAGATGCTCCCTGATTTCCCTTTCGTAATCTTCGAACCGCAGCCCATACATCCGGTATCGCGCTTCACGAAATTGCTCGATGGGTGGTGCGCCGACAGTTTCTCCAAACGGGCACCCTATCATCAATATGACACAAGGGTCGTCGGGGGACTGGGTATACTCATAGCCGCCCATACTGACCGGGAAGTCCATCATCACCACCTGGTGCATATTTCCGGGTGACATGGCCATCCCAATCCCCATCTCTTTCATTGCCCTCCAGTTCCTGAGCCCCACGGTAGTGTATTGCAACGGCATCTTTACGCTGCGTCTCAGTGCCGCGTCTTGCTCTTCTGGAAGGCCCGAAACGATATGAGGGATGATCGCATTGTAGCAGGCCATCACGACGCTTTTTCCTTTTACCCTGTACGACTTGTCATCGTTAATGTAGGTTACGAAGACATTGTCAGAAGCGCTTGGGCTGCCTGCGTGTTCTACGTGGACGGCCGTACTATTCAGCCTGATTCGAACAACATTGCTGGGCTTGTCCAATTCGGAATAATCGAATCTTGACAGGACGATTTCTTCAGCATTTTCTCCCTCTCCTACGTCAGGAATCATCCGTTTCACCAACATGCGCGCGATCGTGGCGTTTCCGTCGGGGAAATGATGTATGTAGTGATCGTCATCGTCGAGAAGGTATCCATGATTCTCCATGCTCCTGTAGTACTCCTCTTCGCCGATCACCAATTTCAGCGTTGTCGGATCCAGGCCCAGCGCTCCGCACTCCAGGGCTTCACCTATGGTCAGTGTATCCGCCCCTGCGCCGTTGAAGTCGACACAGGAATTCCTGGCCATCTGCAATACGTCCGGATCATCAACTCCGAGAGTCGTCTTGAGATAATCGAAGTAGGAATGGGTAGAGATGTATTTCTCCAGATTTTCTCTGGGTACCTCTAATACGTGTACGCCACCTTCCAAAACCGTCAGCAGTTGTCGCTTGCCTTCCTCGCTGAAAGGCACCTGTTCTACTGCCTCTTTGTGAGAGAGCTCAGGACGCGGAAGTCCCTCCACATACCACGGGTAATCACAAAACGGGTGTTTTACAACTTTGTCCTCTCCGAACTTTTTCTTATTGAAATAAGTGACAGCCCCCA
>CALBJU010000063.1 GCA_937893205.1 uncultured Bacteroidota bacterium | reverse complement strand
GGGGGATCCAGGATCAGAAGGGGAACGGGCGACAGGGCTGATCTCTCCAGGAAACGCTACCATTGCTGTTCCCATCGATTCCAGCCTCCAGTCTGCCGAGATCACGCCAACTGATCTTTCCGGTATCGTAGAAAGCAATGTGCCGCTGAGCACTCTATTCGATCTTAGTGTTAGAAGGGTAGTCATTGATCCAGGACACGGCGGAGTCGATCCAGGAGCATCGGGAAGGAGAGGACTGGCTGAAAAAGAGATAACCCTGGACGTTGCCCGGAGGTTAGCGAGAAGACTACGCAACGGACATGGACTTCAAGTTTATCAAACCCGTACCCAGGACACGAGTATGTCTCTGCGCGAGCGGGCTGAATACACCAACACCAAGAACGCCGATCTTTTTATTTCCATACACGTCAATTATTTCCCAACCGAACCCGTGTATGCGCTTGAGACTTATTATTTCGGATCTCAGTCCAGTCAAGAGGCTCTGGATCGTGCGCAATTCGAAAATCAGAACTCTGATTATTCAGTAGCTGAATTTAATAAGATGATAAATCGGATCGAGGATCGCCTGATACTTCAGGAGTCTCAACGTCTTGCTCGAGCGGTTCAGTCCAGCCTGATTCGAAATACTCGTCGCCTCAACAGTGAAGTGAGTGACTGGGGTGTCAAGTCAGCCCCTTTCGTAGTGCTCATCGGGGTAGATGCGGCTGGCATCTTAGCTGAAATTGGTGTAATTAGTAATGAAGATGAGGAGGCCCGCTTAGCCACTCCGGAATACCGCGAGCAACTCGCCCTGTTTTTGGAAGAGGGCGTGGTCAATTACCTCAGCACGCTGACCGGGACAGCGAATAATTAGTAATACGGTTCGGCTCAAGCCGCCGTTTATCATAGAATGTTATGCCTCCAAAGAAAGCAAGCAGTACCGTCTATATCGGTATCGATCTTGGTACGTCTCGTAGTGCCATCTCTGCAAGTAACGGAAAGAAAGAGTGGGTACAGAGTTACGTCGGTTGGCCCCGAGATTTCGTATCGAGAAAATTACTGGGAAAAAATGTTCTGTTCGGAGCTGACGCGCTGGACAATCGTCTCTCTCTAAACATTTCAAGACCGCTTGAGCAGGGAGTGATTCGTGACGGTACCGAACGAGATGAGGAGGCTGTGCGCGAGTTGGTTCATCATTTGATCTCGAAGATAAGACCGGCTTCCGCGTCCGAAGTATTTGCTGCCGTGGGAGTTCCTGCTGAAGCATTACGGGTCAACAAATTAGCCATTCGAGATGCGGTCAAAGAACACGCGGATAGACTGATGGTGGTTTCTGAGCCGTTTGCAATCGCATACGGGATGGGCGCCTTGAACAACGCACTCATTATTGATATCGGTGCTGGTACCGTTGATTTTTGCATCATGCACGGAACCATGCCTGGTGAAGACGACCAGCGAACACTCGCCCTTGGCGGCGATCACATTGACCGTCAGTTGCTGGATCTGGTCCGTGAAAGACATCCACAGGCCTCATTTTCAGAAACGATGGTTCGAGCCTTCAAAGAAGAGAAAGCCTTCGTTGGCGCGGCCCGGTCCCGCGTCAAAGTGAGTGTCCCAGTGGCAGGGGTGATGACTACTCTAGACATCACTAGCGAAATGCAGCGCGTTTGCGAGGGTATCGTCCCACCAATAGCCGAAGCGGTGATGGATCTGATCTCTCGTTACGAGCCTGATTTCCAGGAACAGGTAAAGAAGAACATCTATCTAGCCGGTGGCGGCAGTCAGATAAGGGGTCTGGATTCCATGTTGGCTGATGTCTTAAAGGAATACGGCGGCTTCAAAGTCACCGTCATTGATGATCCTCTCTACGCGGGAGCAGACGGTGCACTCGCACTTGCGCAAGAAATGCCTGAGGAATACTGGGAAGACATGTAGGCGGAAATCGGGCAGTTTATGAGCCTCCTGAACGGCTCCAACTCCCTTATTCAGCCTAAAATGCAGGATTATGGGTAGAAATGACACTCCAAATGCGTAACAACACGTATTCAGCGAGATCGTCGATTACCGAAACTCTCATTATCCCTCATTGACCCCTTAATACCGGCGTGTTCCAAAAATCGCAACTCCCCCCTACCGCAAAGACCTCAGAACCCGCGAATACTCCACGTCATGGTAAGATTAATACGGCGGTTGAAAAGGGACAGCTATCAGTAGAAAAGGCAAAGCTATCACTAGTAAATCGGCCACCTACGCGTACACCGCGTTCGCGCCAGCTACGACAGAAGCAGGGTGTTCCATTTAATGGTCTCCTGGGCGGCGCGCGTGTTTTGGTCGTCGACGATCTTTTCGTAAATCGAAAACTTCTTCGCATTCACCTGGAGAAAATGGGTTGTGAGATTGAAACGGCGAGTGACGGTATTCAAGCCGTGTCGATGTCGCTAAAAGGAAACTACGACCTGATTTTCATGGATATTCACATGCCGTATATGAATGGAATCATTGCCGCTCGTGAGATGAAGGCGCGCATAAAAGTTCTTCCGATAATTGTCGGAATCACGGCAGATCCCTCCACATCGATTCGAAAAAGATGCCTCGAGGAAGGAATGATAGATGTGCTGGTAAAACCGATACGGACGCAGCAGATCGTAGCAGTCTTGGGTCACATTCGTTCTAAACTGGGTACCAGGGGTAGAGAAGAGGAACCCGCCGCAGCCGACGCCGCTTCTGACGCAGCCACCGAAGGAGCAACCGACGCGGCCGCCAAAGGAGCCGAGAAAACGCTGACGAGTTGACCTTCAGTTCATCATGCGTCAGGCGTTGCCTGCAGAGTAGGGACGGCTAGGCCGAATCGGATTCTGCCCCTCCCTTCTTCACCCAGAAATGAAGGATGGTGAACAGGACCACCAGGATCGCGGGAAAGAGGACCATTGTGCCCAGAGTTGCCTGCCCTGCGACCAATTCCAGCTCATCACCCGTCAGCCCGGCTGCTGCAGCCGCTGCTCTGTCCGAGTCTATCCAGCCACCGATGATGGGCTGAAATATGGATGTCGAAAACATTCCTATGGCTCCCACCATGGACATGCCCAGAGCGCCGCTCTTTGGGATTTTTTCGGCCACAAATCCAATCATATTGGGCCAGAAATACGCAATGCCGAGCCCGAACACGATTGCCGCAACGTAGGCCATCGAGCCGGTTTGCGTGCTGAACAGGATAATTCCGATGGTCGCCAGAACAGCTGATCCGAGTAGAACGCCGGTCAAACTGAATTTCCCGACAACATCCCCTCCAAAATACCTGGCGACGGCCATGAGTCCGAAGACCAGGGCGAGGATGAGCATTGGCTGTGCGCCGCTCTTGGACAGAATTAGCTCGACCCACTGATTGGGACCAAATTCCGTGATGGCTGTGAGAGCCATACAGGCAAATATGAAGAGGAAC
>CALBJU010000062.1 GCA_937893205.1 uncultured Bacteroidota bacterium | reverse complement strand
CAGTCTGCACGACGGGAAATGCAAGCACCCTGATGACCGATCTGATCGATCCGGTTCACGGCAGTGCAAGTCACTACGTTCAGATTCACGCCTCCGCTATCCGTCATCTGGATGGCAATATCATTGGGGTGGCGCTACTCATTGAAGATCGCACTGAAGTCGTCGCACAACAGGAGGAACTCGACTTTATAAGTCGAAGCGATCAGCTCGAACTCGCGCTTAGAGAACTGGCAACCACGAATCCTGACCCCTCAACATTTCGAGATCAAGCCGTCGCAATACTGGGCTCAGCCTCAGGTGCCGACAGGACAAGCCTTCTTGCGCTGTCGATCGGGAAGGACCGTCTGGTTCAGATATCTTCTTGGGAAAGAGGATCCGATACCACTAGTCCTGAATCCATTTCCCGTGATAAGCTGGCCGAGATCGAAGCGCGGGATGAAGGCTGTTTTGTACGGGCGGCGGCAGGTGATCACGCTATAGTCTGTAATCGGTACGATGCAGGCATCTGCTGGATCGATCCCGTTAGAGATAATGGAAAATTCGCAGGTTATCTCGTGTTCGCCTGGAATAACGAGGATTCAGAAGCAACCTGGGCGACTTCAACGAGGCTCAACGACTGGGCCCGGCTTTTCGAATCACTGTACTCCTGGATTCAGCTCGGGGCCCGATACCGCACAACCGTAGCGTCCATTGATGACGCCTTGTTTGGCTTCAGTTTTTTACCCGATGACGGGCGGCGATATCATTTTGCCACCGATCAGTTCGAAATGCTGACGGGATACCGTTCCGAGGAGCTGCTCGACGACGGAGACCTCAAAGTGGATTGGGTCTCTGATGTCGTACATGGAGAAGACGCCGCGCTGGTTCGTGTTCACAATAAGACACTACTGCAAGGAAACGAGAGCCGGGTGACCTATCGCATTCATCATCGCGATGGATCAATTCGATGGCTTCGAGAGCACGCCACACCCAGAACAGATTCGACTGGAATGACGGCTGTCAATGGCATTATTTCGGATGTTTCGGAGCAGAAGGTCGCGGAACTTGTTCTGCTGCAGGCCAAAAGGGAAGCGGAAGCATCGGACCGTTCGAAGACAGCATTTATTGCCACGCTGAGCCATGAAATCCGAACACCGCTGGGTGCTGTGAGTGGCTATGCGCAACTGCTTCAAAAGGAGCTTGAAGAATTTGAAGAAGAGTTACCCGGGGATCTACCGGATCAAGTGCATGAATTTGTGAGTGCAATTTCTGAACGCTCGCATAAGCTGCTGAATCTCGTTCACGATCTATTTGAACTTTCCAATCTCGAGATGGGCAAAGCCTCAATCGAACAATCCTCCATTGAGTTGGGCTCAATTGTGCGGGCAGCCGTTGAAAAGGCGAGGCCCGGAATAGAACGCAAAGGCCTGAGTCTGGAGTTGTCCGTACATGACAGCGATCTGAATGTGACTGGAGAGGCTAAACGCCTGTCGCAGGTGTTCGACAACCTTCTGTCAAATGCCGCCAAGTTTACAGAATCCGGTTCCATTCACGTGGATATGCGTCGAATAGGAGGCGAAATAAGAGTCGAGGTAATCGATACCGGTATCGGGATATCGGTAGACTATCAAGAACAATTGTTCGATTCCTTTTCCCAGGAAGAAGACTGGCGAAATCGCCGATTTGAGGGCACGGGCCTTGGATTATCGCTCGTTCGACAGCTTCTTGGGCTGATGGGAGGCTCCATCGAGGTTGAGAGCGAGAAGGGTTCGGGGTCGACGTTTCGTGTGATCCTGCCTATGCTCACTCACGACTTGCGTCCGGACGCCGCGCGTTATCCATCGCGTATCTGACATTTCTCTCAAATCCGGCAATCTTTGTCCGTTTTATCGCGCTCTTGCGAAATCTGGAGCTGAATGATTCTTGATCCAATTCAGCCCATGTGGCAATCGGAGTCTCAAGTGTTCCTGGACGCGGCGCGTATTGAGGCTCGGATGATTCTGTGCGGAATTTATTCCAGGGACAGACCTCCTGGCAGATGTCACAGCCAAAGATCCAGTTTCCATGATTGTCGCGGATGGACTGATCCACATCATCCTCACGGTGTTCGATAGTTGTGTAGGAGATACAGAGATTCGCATCGACCACATACGGCTCCGTGATGGCCGCCGTGGGGCACGCATCGAGACACGCTGTACATGAGCCACACTGATCCAGAATCGGCTCGTCTGGGCTGAGCTCGATATTGAGTACGAGCTCCCCGATAAAAAACCAGCTTCCGTGCTGTGGAGAAATCAGATTGGTGTGTTTTCCAATCCAACCCAGTCCGGCTCTCGCCGCCCAGGCCTTGTCCATTATGGGCGCACTGTCGACAAAAAATCTGCCGCTTACCTCTCCCACCTCTCCCTGAATCCATTCGTAAAGGCTTGCAAGACGATCCTTCAGCACCAGGTGGTAGTCATCACCCCAGGCATATCGGCTGATTCGGCCAATATCCGGGTCATCTGAAGGCTCATCGGGATAGTAGTAACTCTGTATCACTGAGACCACGCTTCGCGCGCCGTCAACCAGCTTCGTTGGGTCGGTTCGCTTTTCAAGATGGTTCTCCATCCAGCTCATCGAGGCGTGATTGCCCCTGGAGAGCCAATTTTTCAACCGGGCGGCTTCAACGTCCAGAGCTTCGGCACGGGAAATACCACACGCATCCAGCCCCAACTCGAGAGCCTTCTGCTTGATAGCTTGTGACAGTCTTTGGGTCTGGCGGGAGTTTGAGGGCATCGGTGCGGTCTGGCGAACTAGGGCTCAAACCGACAAAGGTGGGCCGAGTTCTAGCGGTAGAGCAATGAGCAGTCGAAAGGCACGGTAGCCACCTGGTGTTCTTCTACACAACCCTTGCCATCCTTTCCCTTTGGACAGACGACTTCACCGACCTCGGTGTCGAGAGTAAATCGGCCGGCGGACAATCCCGAGCCCACGTAATAGTTCAGGATAGCCTCTGCTCGCTCCTGGGCAACCTGCAGGGCGTAAATATCGCTCTGGTGGGAGCTCGAGTAACCGATGATGTTCACGCAACAGGTTGGATTCAGTCGCAGTGCTTCGATGTTCTCGTCGAGAGCTTCGCGAGAGGCCGTACTGAGGTCAATCGTGTTGGACGCAAAGTACACGCTGTTGAGCTCAATGAGCATACACACGCGTGGTACGAGAGGTAGGGGAGGATCGTAACCGGGCACGGTAAGTGGCGGCGGAATGGGAGCTGGTGGAGGACCGACTCTTTTTGCACGCCGCAGACATCCCCTCAATCCAATGGCGATGAGGGAGGTGTTGTGAGGATCATAATCCGTTTCGTTTCGCCACACGTAATTGAGGTCCCAACGATAGCTTGCCTCGCCGAATGCTGACCAGCATCCGTTGAACGCAACGTCGATTCCAAAGCCGAGTGGCAAATGATAGACCGATCGCTCGGGACCTGGTACTCCGCGACCCGGAAGGTCGATACCGCCTTTGGATCGGCCTCGAAAGGCGTCGGCGATGGTCGCGCCAAAGCCAGTAAATATGTAAGGAAGAACACGGCTTTTGGAACCAGGACGAAGGGTCATCACGATCTCTGGCTCAAACAGGAAGAGCGGCTTGGTGAGGAACTCATTGATACCTGATCCGACCAATTTTCGACCGTCCTTGGTGCTGAAATTGGTAAACAGGATCATTCCTCTGAAGAAAAAGAGGTCCCGCACGATAGGAAAAGAGCCTAAAAAGACGAGTGCGGGGTTCGTGTTCGCGGACAAAATTCGCCCGGCTACGGGGTTGAGTCAGGTCAATGGGGCCGTGATACGTAAATAAACCGATACCGACACCCAGATGGGCGCGGGAGTCTCTGAACTGATTGCTTTGTGCTTGCGATGCCAGCTGGGTGGTCACAATCAGCATCAGGATGGCCAAAATGCGGCGAATAGTCATCATTACGATACGGTGTTTCCCCAATTGAGGTGGAAAAGCGCCGGTAAACACCCGGAGCTGCCAGATTGAGGTATCGTCCGGTATCTGCCATTCTGAAACTCTTTTGCAGCTGAATCTGGCTCTGTATCAGATTTTCAGGAAATAAAAAAGGGGCCGCCCTGTGGGCGGCCCCTTTCAAGAACCGTTGGTTCTAAGATCCTCTATCGCACGATGATCGTATCAACGCGACGATACTGCGCCAGACCATCTTTCTTGCTCGTCAGATCTGCTGCGCGGCCGTTGCCGATCGTGACCATGCGCGTCGACGAAACACCGTTCTCGGCGTAGTACTGCTCAACCGCGCGAGCGCGATCTTCGGAGAGTTCCTGCGACCGA
>CALBJU010000061.1 GCA_937893205.1 uncultured Bacteroidota bacterium | reverse complement strand
CGGGATCCTGGTGTTCAGCGGCGAGGTTGGGATTGAGCTTTTCACGCCGGGACTCAATAAACGTGTCGGCCAGCAGATCCCCGGTCGAGACTGTCATATAGTCCGGATCTCCTACGTACTGGGCGAGGTCGGCGAAGGCGATTTTCTTCGCTTCGATCAGGTGATGGAGATACGACGCCGAGTTGTGTCCCATCCCCTCGAAATCGTAGGGCTCAAGAATACGCAGCATTTCCAACGCAGCAATACCCTGGCCGTTGGGGGGCAGCTCCCACAGCCGATATCCCCTGAATGGGACAGAGACAGGCTCTACCCATTCCGCCCGATGATTTTTCAGGTCATCCAGAGTCAAAAAACCTCCCAGCGCCTTCACCCGATCCACAATTTGGGCCCCCAACTCTCCGCCATAAAAAACTTCAGGACCTTGATCGACTATCATCTGAAGAGAATGGGCAAAATCAGGATTTCGATACCACTCACCCTCTCTGGGCGCGCGTTCCCCATCGATTAAGAACGTGGCACTCGCTCCTACATCCTGTTTGAGTATCTCGACTTCCGCCGCCCATTGTTTCGCGATGATGGGCGAGACGGGAAAACCGTCTTTTGCGAGTTGGATTGCCGGCTCGAAGGCTCGGGCGAGGCTTATCGTTCCATGTCGTTCGAGAAGCGCTACCCATCCTGAGAGCGCACCTGGCACCGTGATTGGTTCGGCTCCCCGGAAGGGGATCCGATCGTGACCACGACGCAGCATTTCTTCTCGCGTCATGAGACTCCCCGCCCGTCCACTTGCATTCAATCCAATGAGCTTCTGTTCTTCGGCCGACCACAGGATGGCAAACATGTCTCCGCCAATTCCCGAGGCGTGGGGCTCGACCAGATTGAGAACGACCGCAGCCGTGACTGCCGCATCGATCGCGTTGCCACCCTCCTGCAATACAGCAAGCCCCGCTGTGCTGGCCAGCGGATGGCTCGTAGCGATAACGCCGTTCGGGGCGTAGACCGTCGACTTTCCCGCAAGTGTTGAGGCTCGTCGATCTTGGGCGTGGGCGAGAGGCATAGTGAGCAGGAGACAGAAAAGGGCAACGAGAATGTTTGAAAAGCCCGATTTAAGCATGTTTTAGCCTCTTTTTCCGGTCCATCGCCGGTAGGGGACCAGGCTATCTATTTTTCACAGACCGATCCCGACACCAAGCGATACGATAATTTCAGAATTCTCGCCGCCATTGATCACCTCTAGATGATCGCCCAGGTAAAGCATGCTGACGCCCCCGCTCAGGGTCCAGCTTCCCATGCGCGCGTTGACGAAGCTCAGTGGAGTTGAGAGCGAGATGCCGCCCTGCGCAAATCCGAAGGAGTCGCCTTCGCCGTCGGGGCCTTCGAAATAGTTGGAAAGACTGAAGCCGCCGGTGATGGGGAACGAAATGGAGACGGGATGATCATCGTCCTGGATAAGGTCGAACGATGGCTCAATTCCAATTTCGAGGTAGCTGCCTTCTTCGGTTCCACCGTCAGACTGCCCGTCTATCTCCATCGCGATCATGACAGACGGTTGAACTCCGTGAAAGCGGCCGGCCTCTGATCCAAACAGAGCAGAATCGTCGAACGAAAGCGATACGTCCAGCTCCTTTACCAGCCCGAATGCAGAGTTGGGACTGGAGAGCAATACGTAGGTAGCTGATGCGCTCCAATTATCTGCGAAGCTGACACCAATTCCGACGTAGGCATCGAGCTCGTAGTGCATGGTCATGCCGTCCGTTCCCGATCCACTTACGCCGTCATGCAGACTGTTCCACACACCCACATTCAAGGAGAACGAAGCGTTTTTCCCTTCGAAGAGTGGAAACACAAAATCGACCCAGGGCTGGACGATCAATCCTTCGGTTTCCTGTACAATTCCCCGAAAGAAGTACTGAGTCGTCCAGTCAACTCCGAGACTGCTCTCGACCTGAGATCCATGTGACTCCATCGCCATTTCTGCATCCTGAGCTGTCGCCGTGTTGAAGGCGAAGAGCACGGTACCGACCAGTAGGAGTATGCGGAGTCTAGCCGATACCGTCTTTCCTGTAGATTTATTCATCACTCTATTATTGCCTGTTTTCAGGGTTACTCTGGCGCGTCAGTCCGCAGTCAGATATGCTGTCTCGCCGTGAAGAGCGTTGTCGAGGCCCATTTGCTCTTCAGCATCAGAGACTCTCACAGGAGTAATCTTGTTGATCACCCACAACAGCGCGTATGTGACGATGAGCGCCCATGCGATCGCAACGGTGACACCGACCAATTCTGCCACGAAGAACGAGCTGTTTCCATAAAAAAGCCCATCCGCTCCAGCCGGATTCACTGCCGTGGAAGCCAGAACACCGAGGGCGAGGATTCCAACGACACCGCCAATACCGTGAACGCCCCATACATCGAGTGCGTCATCCCACTGTTTCTTCTGGCGAT
>CALBJU010000060.1 GCA_937893205.1 uncultured Bacteroidota bacterium | reverse complement strand
ATGAGCGAAAAATATGTGCGATGGGTATCCGCTGCAGTCGGTGGGTGACGATGCACGGATTTGCTTTGAATGTGGCTCCTGATCTGAAACACTTTTCAATGATCGTTCCCTGCGGCATCGATGACCGAACCGTTACATCGATGGAATCAGAACTCCTCGAATCGATAGATCGCAACGGGGTCGAAAACAGAATTTCGTCCCATTTTAGAGACGTATTTTCTGCCACCGCTGAAATCCTCGATTTTGATGATGCACAGGCCTTTTTGGAAACGTACCTTGTGGATGTGACCGTCTAGCGGTCACATTGCACTACCGCCCCACACCCTGTACGACGTGATCCATGTCAGCATTCGATACAGATCTATTCGCCCTGCGCCTCATCGCTGAGACGTTGTTTTACGACGAAGAGTACGAGGCGCTCGGAAACCTAAGTCTGATAGACACCGAAGAGAAGTGCGAGCGATATGTGGCCTCATTCGCCCCGGAAGACGGGCTATTCGTGTTGGAAGAAGCGACGGAGTGGGAAGAATATGAGCCCGGAGAGGCCGATGATATCGGCTACGCACTCGCAGTCGACTCGCGCGAACTGGGCACGTTTGACTCCGCTGAAGGTGTGGCCCAGGAGCTGTTGAATCTGGCAGCCGCGCACAACCTGGCGCCGAGCATAACCCTTTTGTTCGAAGAAGACGAGGGAAACTAGGACTGACAAGGCAGGCCCTCTTGATGCGGCTTCAGTTAGTCGCGCGCCAAAATCCCGCTGCCAGAAGCAGCCAGGAAGTAATCAAGATCAGTCCGCCGACCGGTGCCAGCGCGCCGAGCCATGAGATCCCGGTGACAGCGAGTATTGTAAGGGAGCCACTGAAAACGAACATGCCCAGGCCAAATCCTGTTGCGGCCAGAAGGAATCTGCGATCAGTCCATTTGAATGCGCACAATCCAGCAAGTAGCATGACGACAGCGTGTAATTGCAGATACGACGTGCCTGTCTTGAAGGTGTTCAAGTGGGAGTCGGTCAACATATCGGCCAGATAGTGGGAGGCAAAGGCACCCAGTCCGACCCCAATAGCACCGAAGACGGCCGCTGTGATACACGCTTGACGGGCAGTTAACATTGAGTTCACCGGATGGCTGAAACCTACCCATTTTCTCTCGTAAACTGGGTGGATCTCCGCAATTTGTTGCAGGTTATTCCCGAAGTTACACCCTAGCTCGTTTCTCGGATGGGAATTTTAATCCAAGCAGTGGTGCTGGGCTGCTGAGGTGCCGAATACGTTGTAAACCGGGCCCAAAGCGTCTATCTTTGACGTAACGACCTCGATCGACCTTCTCTTTTTTCGACGAGTCATCTAGTATAAAACATGTCGTTTTCATTTTCTGACGCAGATATTGAGCGCATTGAGACCGTCTTGGGTGTAACGGCCAAGAAGGACGATTCGTTTGCCCGTTTTGAACTGGCAGACGAGCAGAGTGGCCGCCGCGTCACGCTTGAAATCCA
>CALBJU010000059.1 GCA_937893205.1 uncultured Bacteroidota bacterium | reverse complement strand
GTTGGAACACGTTTCATTTTCCTGCCCGCAACGCTGCCAGTCTTTGCGGAAATACTGATCAATTATTCGACACTGCAGAACGAGTTTGGTCTTCCGGGGAATCCTGAGCGGACCACTACGGCGTCTCTCTTCTCGTTTTCAACAAACATTACCCACTACGTCGGGACGTCCAATTTCAACTGGGGATTTTTCCTGAGTTCATCGAGGCTTGAGGCCAATCTGGGGGGAGCGTTCCAGAATGTCGACCTGAAAACGGAGTTCATTACAGAGGTAGGGGCTTACTTCGAGCCTGAACTCAAGCCGGTGGAAGGCCTCACGATTACACCTGGTATTCGACTTCAGACGTTTCCCAGCAAAAGCGAGTCATTCATTGAGCCGCGATTTCGAGTTGTTTGGAACACCGGAATACACCGATTTTCAACGGCAGGCGGAATCTACCACCAGGAAGTGACAGGACTCAACGACAGGCGTGATGCTGGAGACATCTTCACCGCCTGGACGGCCTCTCCTTTCGGTGTGATTCCAGAAGCAAAACATGTGATAGTAGGATACCGGATTGAACCCAATTCGTGGCTTCGATTCTCAGCGGAAGGCTTTTACAAGACACTCTCAAACCTGATCGTTCCGGAGTGGACAGCCTTCCCCCGGTTCAATACAAATATCCAGCATGCAGACGGTACGGTCCAGGGGTTCGACCTCAGAATCGAACTGGGCAGCTCGGACGCCTTTCAGACAACGATCAGTTGGGGTAGGGCGGAGGTGGAATACTCGACCACGGCGCGCGCACTTCAGCTCCTCACCGGGGAAGCAGAGGTCAACTACCCCCCACCGCACGATCGCAAAGACCAGATCAATGTGATGACCGCGATCAGGGTGAAGGGCTTCAATTTTACAGCGCGCTGGCAGTTTGGATCGGGGCTTCCGTTCAACGAATCCCTCGGGTTCGATCGATTTGTGTTGCTTGACAGCCTGGTGTCGGTCACCGAGGTACCGGGAGACGAACGCGTTCTTTACGGAAGACCTTACACTGGGCGGCTTCCGACCTATCACCGTCTGGATCTGTCGCTGGATCGCGAATTCCGGGTCGGACCTACTACGTTCCTGACGGTCCAGACCGGCGTTATTAACGCGTACGATCGTAAAAATCTGTTTTATCTGGACCTCTTCACGCTTCGCCGCGTGAATCAGCTCCCCCTTATCCCGACCGTCGGCTTAAAACTGGAATTCAAGTAATGCCTACCCTGAAAATTGGAAATATTTTTCGCGGGTCGAGACTTCGAACGCTCGCTCCGTTGGGGCTTCTTGTATCGGTCCTGTTCGTGATGGGTTGCGAAGAGTCCGTAAATCCCTTTGTCGAGGAAGACCGCTACTTCACCGTTTTCGGATATCTGGACACCGCTGCTGAGGAGCAGTTTGTCCGCGTTATTCCTCTTCGAACCGACTTTGCGGACCTGGGAAATACCACGATCGACGCGAGTGTTACGACATTTGAGGTCGAAACCGGCCAGACTGTCGTCTGGCAGGATTCTCTCATCACGTACAATGATGGTTCAGTAGGGCACGTGTTCCACGCTTCCTTTCGACCTGTACCGGGGTGGACCTATGATCTCACTATCAGTAGATCGGACGGCGTCCAGTCGAGCGCCTCGACCACGATACCCCTGATAACAGGCGTAGAACTGGATGACCCGACCATTTCCACTGCGGCGGTGTTCCAGAAAGTTCGCTGGTCGAACATCGACTTTCGGCCATTTCGAGTTGAGGTCTGGTATAGATTTCTGAACTCCTCGCCAAGCCTGCCCTTCCTGATGGCGGTCCTAACGTATGGTAATGTGGATGACAAATATGGTCAGGTTGTTCAGGGCAACAAGTGGGAGGTTCTCGTCCGATTAACTAATGACAAGGAAGACGTCACCAAAGAACTTGGGTTGTCGGATTCGTCAGCGCCGTTCCTGATGTCCGTCGGGATGCGACTCACCATGACCGATGATTCGTGGCGTCCGCCAGACGGAGTGTTTGATCGCGAGGTGCTCGTGCAGCCTGGGACGTTCTCCAACGTGAACAATGGCTTTGGATTTTTTGGCTCCCTCAACCAGTATTCGTTTGAGTGGACCCTCAGTCCACAAATCACCTCTCTGATTGGTTATACCTATCCAGGCAAGCGATAGCGCGCGAGAGCAATCTTGAAATAGGCAGCAGGCGGCAATATCTGGCGGCCCGGAAAGGACCTTTCCGGGCCGTTTTCAGTTCGATAACGTCGCGTGGCGATTGCTGAGCAGTTGCTGACTCCGCGAGCCCGAACCATTCTGGTTTCTTCCCACCCTATCGCCGAATAAAAGAGAGTACGAATGACCAAAGCTGATATCTGGGTCAATGGGGAATTTGTCCCGTTCGAAGACGCAACCGTGCACGTGCTCACACATGCCTTGCATTACGGCTCGTCAATTTTTGAAGGGATTCGTTGTTATAAGACGGATAAAGGATCGGCCATTTTTCGCCATCCAGAGCACATGCAGCGTCTCATCGATTCAGGGCGAATCTATCGCATGGATCTTGGATACTCGCGCGAAGAACTCGAGCAGGCGGTCATAGATACTATTGTTCGTTCCGGTCTTGACGAATGCTACATTCGACCTCTTTCGTTCCGGGGAATGGGCGCGATGGGCGTCAATCCCTACAATAATCCGGTAGATACGATCATCGCTGTGTGGGAGTGGGGAGCATATTTGGGAGCAGAGGCGCTCGAAAACGGAGTTGATGTCCACGTGGCGTCCTGGAATCGCATGGCCCCGAACACTTTCCCCTCCATGGCAAAAGCCGGCGGGAATTATTTGAATGCGGGTCTGGTCAAAATGGACGCAGTACTGAGCGGTTTCACGGAAGGAATCATGCTCAGCACCGACGGTCATCTTGCCGAAGGCTCTGGAGAAAATTTATTCCTGGTAAAAAATGGTGTGCTCTACACCGCACCCGTCACGATGTCCATTCTACCCGGGATTACCCGCGACAGTATCATGACGCTGGCGCGCGATATGGGCCTTTCAATTGTTGAGGCGAGCATTCCCAGAGAGGCACTCTACATTGCCGACGAGGTGTTTTTTACCGGAACTGCCGCTGAAGTGACGCCGGTCAGATCTATCGACCACCACGTTGTTGGTGAGGGTCGTCGTGGGGAAATAACCAGCCGACTGCAGACGGCGTTTTTCGACATCGTCCACCGCGGTAACGATCCGCACGGATGGCTGACCCCTGTGCCTGTTCGGGAAACGGCCTGATTTCGATCCCGCTCGGATGCCCTGAGCGGGCTTGGAAGCCTCTAGGCTCGATCTGGTTGGGACAGAATTGCTGCACAGATGGCCGGAGCGCGGCCTGGACAGAGATGGAGCCTGAAGCGACTAAAACTCGAATAAGGTGATGATGAGTTCTCCTTCCTGCTCACCGGTCAACAGAATATCTAGACGCCCATTGCCGTCCGAGTCGAACCAGTTGAGCGTTCCGAACAATACGCCTCTAAGATTGGCAATCTGAAGGAAGCTCAGGTCAATGTTTTCATACAGTAGGAGCTTTTGACTTTCGGGATCACTCAGATCCTGTTGGCCCCAGGTCACAAAATCGAGGTCGGTATCCCCGTCCAGATCACCAAACAGAGAGCCGCCGGCAAACAGACCCGTGAGGGAGGTCTCGGTCTGGGTGAAATTTCCGCTCCCGTCGTTCCGATGAAGCGTCGTGGACCCCCTTAAAATCGTTGGAGCCAGGCGCCCCCCGCTCACCAGAATGTCTGAGTCCCCATCAAAATCGATGTCTCCAAACGAGGCGCTGGCGAAATATAGTTCCGGTAGATCGGCGTCAACCTCGACGAAGGAAGCGTCCCCGTTATTTCTGAAAAGACGGACAACGGGCCGACCGGACGCAGTGAACCCGCCAACAACAAAGTCCTGATCACCATCGTCATCCATATCGGCAATGTCGAGGGATGAAAGCGACAATCCTTCGAAGGTCGTTGGTCCTGGAGAGTAGAAGCCACTACTGTCAGCAACCCAGACCCCCAGCACTACTCCGGTGTCGGTTTCGCCGCCAAGGACGATGTCCATTATTCCGTCGCCATTAAAATCGGCGGCATCTGCTCTACTGTTGTGAACACCAGGCAATCTGGAGAGCCCATTGATGAAAAAGGTGCCGTTTCCATTGATGTAGATGTCCGTCGCAGCTCGAAAGACCTCCGAGTCCGTTGTCACCTCTTCAAGAGCGAGGCCGGTGACAAGAATATCGAGCATGCCATCATTGTTCAAATCCTTCCAGACAACTGATCCACCTTTCACGTCTCGCTTCGGAAACGGGACACGTTGATAGACGGCCGTAATTCTGGGGCTTTGCATCGGAATCGGAGTTACCCTGCGCTCCACAAACCGGTACAGGGCGGAGTGAATCGTTCCATCCTGAAGTTCACCGGTCAGAAAAACGTCCTCATCTCCATCTCCATCGTAATCGCCTCCTGCGAGCGCTCCGAATCTAACGGGGGGCATGCCTTCGACACCGGCGATTTGCCGCTGAGCCGAGGCAGATTGAAGGCCGAAGAAGAGGAAGAAAACCAGAAGGAGTAGCGCCGGAAATCGGTAGCGATCGGGCGCCGACATATTATCTGAAATCATGAATTCTAAGTCGCTGTTCGTATTAATATGGAGTAGGGGAGGGGCTTCAGATCGACGAATCATCGCACCAGCGTCATGGTGCCTGACTTGACGCGGTCACCTGCTCTCAGCTCGTAAAAATAAATTCCTGAGCCCAACTGGACGCCTGTCCTTGAGTGGCCATCCCAGTCAATATGATGCTGACCCGCGCCGAGAACACCCTTACTCACGTTAGTCACTTCCTGGCCGAGCAATGTGAAAATCCTGAATTCGACGTTCGCCGCTTCAGGTAGATCGAATTGGATGGTTGTCCGCTGCGAAAATGGATTAGGATAGTTAGCGTACACGGCAAACTGCTGTGGCAGGAGGGCATCTTCTTGGGATCCGACCGAGTGGGCTCCGGTTATCGAAAACGTGCCTTCCGACGAAAAGGCGGATGCCATGAAAGCGTGATTTATCGTCTGTACGCTCCAGAAATAGGTGCCGTTCAGAAGATGGTCCAACACCATGGTTTTGGCCGAGGCGGCGTTGCCCGGGTGAGCCATCAACAGTCTTCCGGTAACCTTATGAGCCATCGCCGACAGAACTTCAGAACCGTTCACGGTTCGTCCCACCCGCACATTATAGGTTACGCTGGCATTGGGCCCTGTCAGACCCGCAGGAGGCAGCCAGGCTAGTTGAACCCTCTCATCGGTCACCTCAGCTACCAAGCTGTGGGGAGCCAATGGTATTGCGGGAATGGCCTGGCGCCGATTCTCGTAGAGGTTGGTAATGGATGGTCCGAAGGTCGTACGTCCCGTCGCTAGAAGATCGAGGTCGCCGTCGCCGTCGAAATCGCCCCAATCTGCATCGCCAAATATGGTACCCACGAGCAGCGATGAGTTTACGAAATCGCCACCGCCATCGTTTCGAAATATCCTTGCACTACGGCGTCCAAGAGCCTCCTCCGCTCCAATCGTGAGAAGGTCGAGATCTCCGTCATTGTCATAATCGCCCCACGTTACATCGCCCGCGAGTACGCCCTCGAATTCAAAGTCCACAAGACTGAACGCTCCACCACTGTTCTGCCAGATCTCGGCGGCGCCCTCGAAAATCAGAGGGGAAACCTCACCACCGGATACCACCAGATCGAGGTCACCATCGTTGTCATAGTCCCCAAAATCGACAGAAGAGAAGGCATAGCCGCTGAAGGCCGCGCTCACGGGCGTGAAGGACCCGTTGTCGTTGAGCAGGACAGTCGTAATAAATCCGTTGTCTGACGCACCGGACAGGACCAGATCCAGATCCTGGTCGCCATCAATATCACCCAGGTCAGAATCTCCATAACCCACGCCTACCAATTCGTCGGAATTGGTAGTAAAAGACCCGCCACCATCGTTGATAGCGATGACGCTAGTCAGTTCATCTGAACTCGAGACGCCGGTGATGATCAGGTCGAGATCGCCATCCGCGTCCAGATCTCCCCAGGAGGCTGAACCACTGTGCAAATTGGGCAGGCCCGTAGATGAGACCTCTACAAATGCCCCCCCGTCGTTTCGATACAGAGTAGTGGCTGCCTGGAACGGAAACTCCAGGGATTGACTTCCGCCGACCACCAGATCCAGATCGCCGTCCCCGTCGAAATCACCAAAAGAGGAAAATGAATAGACGACCTGTTTCACGTCTCCCTGTATGAGAGAGAATATGGCGTGGCCATTGGCCCCCAATCCCTCATTTCGATAGAACGCGGAGTGAATACCCGTTCCAATATCGCCGCTGATAAACAAATCGAGGTCACCGTCCCCGTCAATGTCTCCCCAGGAGACACTGCCCTGATGAACCGCGGGGAGATCCTGAGAGAGGATACTGAAGGTGAACGGCTGGGTCACCGGTTGGGCGCTGGCAAAGAGGGGAGATGCCAGGCATGCGAAGGTAAAAATCGCGTAGCGAATCCTCATGCAATCAAAAAAATGGTTTGGGAAAGGGTGAATCCGTACTGGATAGTGCACGGAGTTGAGCCAACAAAGGTAAAAACCAGCGGGGCCGGAATCCTGATTTTATGGAAGGGATTCCGAATTGCCCAATTCTGCACTCTGCGTCAATTCCTCGGCTAACTCAGCCCCAAGATAGATATCCATAAGCCAATGGGCCCCATAGATTACAGGCGTTATCAGAATGGCCACGATGAACTTGTACAAATAATTGAACAGGGTCACGGCCAGAATCGTTTGAATGGTCCAAAGACCGTAAAACGCGATGGACAGGACGATAAAGGTATCTAGAAACTGCGATCCAAAAGTGGAGCCCGTGGCTCGAAGCCAAAGATGTTTGCCCTTGGTTAATCGACGGATCCAGTGAAAGAGGGAAATATCTGTGAGTTGGCCGACCAGATTAACCGCAACGAGGATCAGTTACAGGGATGGCGATTCGAGTCATAGATGGAAATTTATCTGTCAACGCTAATCTTTGACCCTTTCAGGCAGGCGCTCTCTGTTGCAGGGTCCGTCTGGCTTCAATATCATCCGCTGTAGATGTCGGCTTGGCAGATTTCCGACCGGAACCAAATAGAACCAAAAAGAGCCTGAAAGAGCCAAAAAAACCAAGAGGATTGATGGATCGAAAGCTGCGATACGCGATGGTTGGTGGCGGCCCGGGCGCCTTCATCGGAGCGGTGCACCGAATGGCAGCGGCCCTGGATGGAGAAAGTGAGATCGTGGCCGGCGCGTTTTCCTCGTCTGCAGAAAAATCGGCTGAAACGGGAAGGGAGCTTCATCTCGATCCGGCTCGCGTGTATGGGTCGTGGCAGGAAATGCTCAAGTCAGAGTCTGAACGGACCACGGATCGAATAGACTATGTCAGCATCGTCACGCCTAACTTTTTACACCATCCGATCGCCAAAGCGGCAATGGAGGCGGGATTCAACGTTATCTGCGACAAGCCGATGACCATGACGGTCGAGGAGTCTGAAGATCTGTGCAGAGTGGTAGCGGCGTCCGGGTGCATCTTCGCGCTGACTCACAATTACACGGGCTATCCCATGGTGAAGCAGGCCAGGCGCATGGTCGCTGATGGTGAGTTGGGCGAGATCCGAAAAATTGTAGTGGAGTATCCACAAGGATGGCTCTCCACACTGCTTGAGGCCACGGGCCAAAAACAGGCAGCCTGGAGGAGTGACCCTGCAAAAGCTGGCGTATCCTCGGCACTCGGTGATGTTGGTACACACTGCGAAAATCTGGTCCATTACATCACCGGCCTCGAAATGGATGAAATGATCGCGGATCTATCGACGCTTGTCGAAGGGCGGGCGCTCGAAGATGATGCCTCGGTCCTGATACGATACCGAGGCGGCGCCCGCGGCATCCTGTATTGTTCACAAATCAGCATTGGCGAGGAGAACAACCTGACCATTCGCATCTACGGCACACAGGCGGCACTGGAGTGGAAGCAGGAGCATCCAAATTGGCTCTACATGAAATTCGCAGATAGGCCCGAGCAGATTCTGAAGCGTGGAAACTCGTATCTGGGCGAGGAAGCCGCGGCTGCAACTCGTCTTCCGGCGGGGCATCCAGAAGCCTTCATAGAAGCGTTCGCCAATGTCTATAAGAATGCCGCTCGCACCATCAAGGCGCGCATCGAGGGTCGAGAGCCAAGCGAAGCCGATCTCGACTTTCCCACCGTACAGGATGGTGCTCGCGGCGTACAGTTTATCCACACGGCTCTTCGAAGCAGCCAGGCCCGGGCCTGGGTCGACGCTTTCTACACTCCACCCGAAAAATAAAAATGTCCCGACCGATTACACTTTTTACGGGCCAGTGGGCCGACCTCTCGCTCGACGTTTTGGCCGAGAAGGCGGCCGCGTGGGGCTACGATGGGCTGGAACTGGCGTGCTGGGGAGATCATTTCGAAGTGGACCGCGCACTCGCAGAGCCGGACTATTGCCAAAGTCGATTGGATATTCTGGCCGGGCACGGTCTGCAGGTGCACTCCATCAGCGCACACCTCGTTGGACAGGCGGTGTGCGACATCATCGACGCTCGGCATGAAGCCATTCTTCCCCCCCATGTGTGGGGCGATGGCGATCCGGTCGGGGTGAACGAGCGTGCTGCAGCCGAAATGATGGATACCGCCCGAGCTGCCCAAAAACTGGGCGTAAAGGTGGTGAACGGATTTACCGGAAGTTCGATCTGGCACATGCTCTATTCCTTTCCGCCAGTTTCGGGCGATTTGATCGACGCAGGCTTTAGGGACTTCGCCGATAAGTGGAATCCCATTCTGGACGTATTCGATGAAACGGGTGTCCGGTTCGGGCTGGAAGTGCACCCGACAGAAATTGCCTTCGACATTGCCAGCGCGGAGCGCGCCCTCGATGCCCTAGACAATCGAGAAGCATTTGGATTTAACTACGACCCGAGCCATCTGGGCTACCAGGGTGTCGATTACGTTGGCTTCATCCATAAATTCTCCACTCGCATCTATCACGTCCATATGAAAGATGTTTGGTGGTCGCCCGTGGCGACGGAAGCTGGCATCTTTGGGGGCCACACAGAATTTGGGGATATCAGGCGACATTGGGACTTCCGATCGCTGGGAAGGGGGTGTATTGATTTCGAAGAGATCATCCGTGCCCTTAATCGATCGGGCTATCGTGGTCCCCTCTCCGTTGAGTGGGAGGACATCGGAATGGATCGAGAGCACGGGGCTGAGGAGGCCTGTGATTTCGTGCGCGCGGTTGATTTTCCCGGCTCTGACCTGGCCTTCGACGCTGCGTTTTCTGAGTAGCCGCCTGTATCTGAGCAACCTTCGCCCTGGTAACAACTCATTATCAGGTTCGGCCACCCGCCTCATGCCGTCCCTCACAATAAACAGACTGAACAGCAGCGATGGACAATAAGCAGTGGATAGTGACAGCCGCTCTGGCTGGAATATTTGCGTCGGCATTCATGTATTTGCCGTACGTAGGTCACTTGTACGTGTTTGTGACGCTGTGCGCTCTGCAGGGTCTCTATCTGGGTTGGCAACCCGCAACGGCCTCTCAGGCCCGGCTCGGGGCGCTCTCTTTTTCGATCTCGGTCTTCGTGGCAACTCCCATTTTGGGATTGGTGCTCTCCCCGCGCGGTCTCGAATACAACTGGGGAATTGCGGCTGGCGTGGGGATTGCCGTTGGTGTGATCTCGATATTCGGAAGCCGATTTGTTCGGATCAGGCGTACCCCCTAACCAGCAGCCCCCCACCACCGAAACAATTGCGCACCCCAGGTCACATAATGTATACCCATCAATCGCCTCTCAGATAAACTCAGGGACCCATGCAAAAGCCCACCTCTGTTGCCACCTGGTCGACGCTAGCGGATCG
>CALBJU010000058.1 GCA_937893205.1 uncultured Bacteroidota bacterium | reverse complement strand
GGCTTCGACGAGCGCTCTTTTACAATCCATCATGCCGACGCCGGTTACGTCGCGCAATTTTTTAACATCTGCAGCAGATATTGACATGATCCAACTGTGCGTTTTCGTTTTCAATAGGAGGAATATGAGTCCCGCCAGAATAAAATATTACACTCTCGAGAAATCCTGAATCAGGCTTTCTTTTCGGCCGCTTCGGCTTTGATTTCAGCCTTGTCCTGAGTGCGTTTTTCCTTTTCGGCCTTGGCCGTGGCATCTGCGATTACGCGCTCTTTCTCACCCTCTGTTACGGCAGCAGCTATAACTCCGGTAATCAGATCAATCGACTTCAGTGCATCGTCGTTGGCCGGAATCGGAAAATCAACCACGTCAGGATTACAGTTCGTGTCCACGATGGCTATGATGGGGATTCCGAGCTTCTTGGCCTCGTTTACCGCGATGTGCTCGCGATTGATATCCACGATGAACAGTGCACCGGGCACTCTTGCCATTTCCTGGATTCCCGACAGAACTTTCTGAAGCTTCTCGCGCTCGCGAGCCTTCATCAAGCGCTCTTTCTTCTTGAGCTGATCCATCGTTCCGTCTTCTTCCATCTTCACCAGCTCTTCCATTCTGCGAATCGAGCGGCGGATGGTCTGGAAATTGGTCAGCGTTCCACCGAGCCAACGCTCTACCACGTATGGAGAGCCCGAGTCCGAGGCGTGTTTCCTTATGATGTCACGCGCCTGCTTTTTCGTTCCTGTGAACAGAATCTTTTTACCACGACGCGCGAAGCGAGCGACTGCATCGGCGGCTTCGTCCAGGTAGGACTGCGTGTGGTTAAGATTGATGATGTGGATTCCATTGCGCTCCATGAAGATGTGGGTGCGCATTTTCGGATTCCAGCGGCTCGTAAGGTGGCCGAAGTGGGTGCCTGCTTTCAGCAGGTCTTCGATCGACGCGCGATGCGTCGACTGTGCTTTATCGTTACTCATTAAGTAGGTCGGGTTTTTTCCGCTACACCTTTCATCCACAAGCCGAAACCGCAAGATCGCTATCTGTTGGTCACCCCGGCGTGCATCCAGGCGTATGAGAGATTAAACAGCCGTCGGCAACGCGCCGACAAGGCAAGAAAAAATTCTAACGTTTCGAGAACTGGAAGCGTTTACGCGCCTTGGGCTGTCCGTATTTCTTACGTTCAACCATGCGTGGATCCCGCGTCATAAACCCTGCATCCCGCAGTGGTTTCCTCAGCTCTTCGTTTGATTTCACCAACGCCCGAGAAATTCCGAGACGAATAGCCTCAGCCTGACCGGTCATTCCACCACCGTGCGCATTGACGAGAACGTCAAACTGACCGACGGTTTCAGTTATCTCAAACGGAGAGGTAACCGCGATTTGACGCCAGATGGTTGGGAAGTAGTTGGACAATTCACGCTTATTGATGATCACCTTTCCGGATCCGCCCGGACGAAGGTACACGCGAGCCACTGCATTCTTGCGGCGGCCTACTGCGATGAACTGATTGAGGGCTGTTGCCATGATTCAGTATAAATTCAGTGTCTCTTGGAGAGCGATTAAAGTTCGAGTGCTTGGGGTTTCTGCGCTTCGTGGGGGTGCGAAGTTCCAGCATATACCTTCAGCTTAGTAAACATCTGACGCCCAAGGACGCCTTTGGGAAGCATACCCTTCACTGCATTCTGCAGTAGGAAGGTCGGCTTCTTGACGCGCACTTCAGCTGGGGTGCGGACCTTTCCACCACCCGGGTAGCCGGTGTGACGAAAGTATTCCTTGTCCGTCTCTTTTTGCCCCGTGAATCGGACCTTATCGGCGTTGACAACGATGATAAAATCACCTGTATCAACATGGGGGGTGAAGCTGGGCTTGTGCTTGCCGCGCAAAATCGAAGCGATCTTGGAGGCGAGGCGGCCGACTACCGCATTTTCGCCATCTACGAGATACCATGTGCGCTCTACCTCGGCAGGCTTAGCACTCATCGTTTTAAAGCTGTTTACGTCCATCGGGACTCTTATTTCTGTTCGGAGATTAATCCAATATTCGGGTTCCAGCGCGATGGATTTGCCCATCAGTGGGTGCTGGAAAAAAACGCAGACGACCAAAATACGAATGATTACCTCGTTCGTCAATCGGTTCGCGTGTCAAAATGCCTGTCAGAGGTGTTCAGGACATTATTTTCGCCTCCCTGACACGCTGAAGGGCCTCAAAGGTTGACGCGTTGCTCATTCTTCTGCTAATCTTGAAATTGGATGACCATAAAATCGGGCAAAATCAACTTGCGAAAGGTCGATTTCGAGTGTCGTCCGTAATCCAAACAGGTAATGGTGGGCAGCGATGGACACTTTGTTAAATCAAGCCTACTGAACGCCGATACCTAAGCCACCTGCCCTCTTTCACACCAGTTCGGAACGACAATTGTATTGCACCTCTGGGGCATCGCGACTATAATATTGGAAATGAACAGATGGGTAAGGTACAGTCATAAAAAAAACCTCAATCCTATTGGCAGTATTGGCAGCTACACTGCTCGCGAGCCCTGTCTCTGCGCAGGATCTGGGCATTGGCCTGAGGGTAGGATCGACGGGTATTGGTGCTGATATAGCGTACAACCTTACGCCGAAAATCAATATTCGAGGTCATTTTTCGACACTCTCACTTTCTATAGATGAAAGTGTGTCAGACGATCCTGAGATGCGCGCTACCGGTGACGTCAGGACGGGTGCGTTCATGGCCTACGTCGATTATCATCCGTTTCAGAACAGTTTTCGGGTGACTGCGGGCATCGGTAAGAATCTGTTCGACATTTCTGGAACTGCAGTAGCCATCGAGTCCGTCTGCTTCGGCGATGAAGACTCGCAAGGCGTCTGTGAGGGGAAGGTTTTTCAACCTGAAAAACTGGGAGATCTGGACTACGCAATTTCGTATCCCTCATCGATACATCCATACGCCGGGATAGGATTCGGAAATCTTGGACGAGGGAAATCCCGCATCACGTTTCTTTTCGACCTCAGCGTAATCTATTCGGGCGCTCCGGAAATCGAGCTGAATAACGACGGTCTCTTTGCACCGACGACCACTAGGGAAAATCTTAAACCACTCAATGACGGCATCGAATCATTTGCATGGTTCCCCGTCATTTCCATCGGTGTCGGATTCAGGATTTGATTCTTGCGTCCTGATTCTGTTCACCGATTTTCAATTTCTCAAGGGAAATGGTTCCATGAAAAGTTTTCGCAAACATCCGCTACTGATCCTCGTTTTCGGTTTCATTGTTTTTCAGATGAGTGCCTGCGACTTCCAAGCGGCTGAAGATGCCTTCGACGATTTCAACATCATCATTGGCCTGGATCCAATCAACACTGTGGTAAATGGCATCATCGTCGATGCCAGCGACGGCGACCTGGTGAGTGCTGAACTGACATTCGGCGGTGGCGATGTCTCTACTCTCATCGATGCGTACAGCGATCCACTTGAGGATCAAAATGTTGAAGACGGATTAATCACGTTCGGCATTCGAAATTCGATAGTTCCCTCTCCTTCAAATCCCGTTGTGTTTACGGTAAGGGCGACGGCAGACGGTTATTTCTCGACCTCGAAAACTATTAGCGTCACAAAGGTGGGAGACGCGGTATTCCAGTTAGTGATGGCACAAAATAACGTAACTGATACAATTCCGGGAACGGATGGTCAGGTCGACAATCAAATAGCCACAAATTCTAGCGGCGTCGTTCAGCAGGCAGTAACAATTCAGACCCAGGCTCCTGCACCGTCGCAGACTCAGGCTCAGGTGACCGTAGTTGTACCGGCGGGGAGCACCCCTGTTACGGCTAACGGTACGCCGCTGGTCGGCCAGATCACCACCCAGTTGCGCGCTTACGATTCTGGAAGCGGACTTGCTGCCCTACCATCTGGAGCCATTACCTCTACAGATGGGACCAATCAAGCCATTGCTGGAGCAACATTTTTCAAAATGGAAGATCAGGTCGGGAATGTGGCAGTGAATTTCCAGTCAGGCTCGGGAAAAGGATTCTCGAAGGGGTCTACGATTTGTGATACCAACGATACAAGCATCCTGATGGCGTCAACAGACGCTGCCCTCCTAGGTGCTCTGACTTTGTTGGGAGGTTCTGCGCCTGCAAATGTCTTCGCTTACCAACCTGCAAACGATACCAATCCGCAGGTCGGTACCCTCTCCCTGACCCTAATTTCGGGTCGTGCTGAAGCTGAAATCTGTCTGGGCACGGTCAGTCCAAATATTGACACCTCACTTATCACAGATGCGTCGGGTGGAATTATATACACCTTCGCCTTGACAGGAGCTGGAATTTCGACAGGAACGCTGGATAACATGGTGACCATCACTAATCCTTCCGGCTCACCGGTAACACCTGAATTCACTCTCGTAGGCCTTGGAATGAATCCTTCGGGAAATAAACTGATTCCAGGTGTAGGTGGAAGCTTTCCAATCTCGGATCTGATGGGGGAGACAAATTCAGTGACGGTCTTGGACGGCTCGACCTATGTTCTGACGGCAGACGTTGGTGGAACAAGTACAGCGGTCGATATTAGCAATCCGCTGTCCGGCTCGTCGAACTTAAGCCTGCCATCCACCTCCAACCTGGTGCTTCTCGACGTAACGGCCTCGGTCCAGTGCAGTGGCAATCTGGAATTTGACGTTCAGGTTACGGATGAAAGTCTGGACGCAGTGACTGTTTTCTATCGAGCTACAACTCCAGGATCTTCGTGGACACTGTTGCCAGGAAGTGCGATTACCAGCAAGAGCGCAAATCAAAGTAGTATCATCATCACAGGCACAATCAGTCTGCTCATAAGTACTTTTTACGAGTTTCGGGGAGTGCTGGGCACGGATTCCTCCGTGACAACGGAGCAAACACCTGCAGCAGCCGGAGCATGGTCAATCACAATGGATCCGAATGATATCGGGTTCGATTGTTCGTGATCTCCTGATCGACGAATTAAACGTCTATAAGAGAGAGGGCGGCCGAATGGCCGCCCTCTCTCTTATTAATTCGCCCAAGGACACACGTAGTGAGTACTGTTTTGTGAATTCGTGAGTAGAAGTTTCAACATCTTGATATTCGGTGTAGACCAGATACAGGAATGGAATAACAATAGCGAGAATCATCGCCGTGTATGCCAGCATAACATAGTAGGACAATTTCTGCCAAACAGTCCTCGTATCCCACTCTGCCTTGTGCTCAAAAACAATCAATTGTTTACATCTTGGACAATCTGTGAATGGTATGTCTATCGATAAGTACGCACGAGTCCAGCCTTCGATTGGGAACTTACAATTAGCACATGATCTACTTACGTATGTTGACATCCTAGTTCTCTAAGATTCGTGTTTCAACCATCACAAACATATAGACTACAAGTTATCCCCAATACGGAATTAGTTGAGACGGGGAAGCCCAGATATTTCGAGAATGGTGGAAACTAACAACAAACCTTCCGTCTATTTCAACAGCACAACCTGCTGAGTCTGAACAAACTCTCCAGCTTCCATTCTGACGAGATACACTCCCGAAGCGAGACCTTCAGAATTAAA
>CALBJU010000057.1 GCA_937893205.1 uncultured Bacteroidota bacterium | reverse complement strand
TAATCGTCTGCGATGGCTTTGTCGGAAATATTGTCCTCAAATTCGGTGAAAGCGTCGCATCGGTATTGCCAAAGATGATCGGAGCCGAAATGCAGCGTCTGGAAATGAGTCCAGAGCACCAGAGCGTAGTTGCGAAGGCTCTTTCAGGAGTGCGTGCTCGGTTCGATTACAAGGAGTTCGGCGGTGCACCCCTTCTTGGAGTGAATGGCACCGTCTTTATCGGACACGGCAGCTCTGATTCCTATGCATTCAAGAATCTTATTCTGGCGGCTGATACGATGATTAGAGGCGGAGTTTCTGAATCTATCACAGAGGTTTTCAGCTGATGCATTTGAGACCGTTCAGAATGTGCGTCGACACAACACCCGATTTTCAACCACCCCACAAATGACATGGAACAGGTACGAGCAGCCATAACGGCGATCGGACATTTCCTTCCTGAGGACGTTGTGACGAACGCAGACCTCGAGAAGTTGGTCGAAACGTCAGATGAGTGGATACAGTCTCGAACCGGGATCAAGGAACGACGCATACTCCGGGATCCAGAGAAGGCGACTTCGTACATGGCCACGAAGGCAGCAGAGGAGATGCTGCAAAAACGGGGTATATCGGCAGAGGAACTGGACCTCATTATCATAGCCACCGTTACTCCAGACATGTTTTTTCCCGCCACGGCATGCTTGGTCGCGGCGAACCTGGGTGCCACAAATGCGTGGGGCTACGACGTGTCTGCCGCATGCTCTGGCTTTCTTTTCGCTCTGTCTACGGGTGCCCGCTTCATTGAATCGGGAAAGCACACCAAAGTGTTGATCATCGGAGCGGATAAAATGAGCAGCATCGTGGACTACACCGATCGCACGACGTGCATTCTGTTCGGCGATGGTGCGGGCTGCGTATTGTTGGAACCCGATTCAACGGGGAATGGTGTGATCGATTCGATTGAGCACGTGGATGGTTCTCAGTGGGCGGCACTCAGAATGCTCGGAGGAGGAAGTCTGCATCCACCATCGGCGGAAACGCTGGAAAAGCGATTACACTACCTGCATCAGGAAGGACCATCTGTTTTCAAGCATGCCGTTAAGGGTATGGCTGGCGTCGCCGGCGACGTCATGGAGAAAAATGGGCTTACGGGAGATGACATTAAATTTCTCGTGCCTCATCAAGCCAACTTGCGCATCATTGATGCTACCGCGCGTCGGATGGGTATTACTATGGATAAAGTGATGCTCAATATTGAACGATATGGAAACACGACCGCCGCGACCCTGCCCCTCTGCCTCTCGGACTGGGAATCCGATCTTTTTCCGGGAGATAATATTATTCTGGCAGCATTTGGCGGAGGCTTCACATGGGGAGCTTCCTACGTAAAATGGGCCTACGATGGCTCCAAGTTTGGAGCATAGATGATGTCGAAAACGGCGTTTTTATTTCCAGGGCAAGGCTCTCAATTTGTCGGGATGGCTGCCGACCTGTATGAATCCAGCCCGCCTGCCCGCGCCGTTCTGGAGCGAGCCGACGAAGTACTTGGCTTTTCGTTGACAGATATCATGTTCGGGTCGAAGGATGAATCAGAAGCGGAGCTATCCAGGGAGCGGTTGACGCAGACCCAGAATACCCAGCCAGCTCTCTTTGTGCACTCTCTAGCGGCTTTCGCTGCCATCAAAGGCGGTGCTCTGAAGCCAGAGATGGTGGCAGGTCACAGCCTCGGAGAATACAGCGCTCTGGCAGCTGCGGGAGCCATCAACTTCGAGGATGGACTTCGGACGGTTCGCCTGCGTGGTGAACTCATGGCTGGTGCTGGCAAGATTCGACCCGGATCAATGGCGGCCATTCTTGGAATGGAGGATGCGGATGTCGAGAAACTCTGCGCAGATGCCTCTCAGGACGGGATTGTTCGCGCGGCCAACTTCAACTCACCGGGACAAGTGGTCATTTCGGGAGACGTAGATGCGGTTTCACGCGCTATCGAGATGGCGCCTGAACGTGGTGCGCGGCGAGCGCTTCCTCTCCCGGTATCGGGAGCGTTTCATTCGCCGCTGATGGACGATGCGACGGGGGGGCTCACTGAAGCGCTCGCCGCGCTCAATATCGATTCTCCTTCCTGTCCCATCTACTGCAATGTGACGGCTCGCTCTACCACGGATCCTGATGAGATCCGGCTCCGGCTGGTCGAGCAACTGACAGCTCCTGTACTTTGGGCACAGACCCTTGGTGCGATGCAAGCAGATGGCGCGAGTAACTTCGTCGAGATAGGAGCCGGAAAGGTCTTGTGCGGACTCGTCAAGAGAACGCTTGGAAGGGAATTCGCGACGCGATCTGTATCTACGACCGCGGACATAGAATCGACCTAACCGACACGAATAACAGATAGAATGGCGAATGGAAGCAGATTTTAAAGACAAAAACGTACTCGTTACCGGCGGCACCAGAGGAATTGGAAGGGCGATCGTCGAGCGATTTGCGGCTGGCGGAGCCAACGTCGCGTTCACGTACCGATCCTCCACCGAAGAAGCCGAAGCATTGGTATCACAGCTGAGCGAGGCCGGTGGGAAAGCAAAGGCATTTCAGGCTGACGCAGCTGACTTTGCGGCTGCTGAAGCGGCAGTGGCCCAGATCGTCGCCGACTGGGGATCCATCGACATCCTCATCAATAACGCTGGAGTCACCCGCGACGGTCTGATGCTGCGGATGAGCGAGGAAGATTTTGATACCGTGGTTGGTACCAATCTGAAGAGCGTTTTCAACTATTCTAAAGCGGCCTATCGCCCAATGATGCGCCAGCGCAGCGGGCGCATAGTCAACATGTCTTCGATTGTGGGAGTCACGGGAAATGCAGGACAGACCAATTATGCGGCTTCGAAAGCCGGCATCATCGGTTTTTCCAAAAGCCTTGCAAAAGAATTGGGTGCACGGGGTATCACAGTCAATGTGGTAGCGCCAGGATATGTCGAGACCGACATGACCTCCAATCTCTCTGACGCGGCCCGAGAGGCCATGTTGGGCGCGGTCCCCGTTCGGCGCGCTGCAACACCGGCTGATATCGCGTCGGCCGTGCTGTATCTTTCATCCGACGAAGCTTCCTATGTCACTGGTCACGTGCTGCACGTGGACGGTGGCCTAGCCATGTAATTGTAACACCTGTCTTAATTGTAACCACTGTCAAATAGTTTATGTCCAACGGCCCTAAAAGGAGCTTCATTACGGGAATTGATCTGACAACGCGAGCTCAGGCTGAGCGAAGTGAAGAGAAGGCCCGTAGTATTTTTGCTGAGCCCGATCCGCCCCTGCCCTCTGCTACGGTTTCGAACCTCCCCGACAAATTGCGCGAAGCTGTCGAGTCGATAGGATGGAAGGAGCTGATGCCGGTTCAGCAGAAGGCCATTCCCTATCTGCTCAATGGTCAGGATCTGATCGTTCAATCTCAAACCGGCTCGGGAAAGACTGGCGCTTTTCTGCTTCCCCTGTTCAATCTGCTCGACGAAAATCAGAAGGGAGCTCAGGCGCTCGTTCTGTCTCCGACACGCGAATTGGCGCGGCAGATTCATGAGGAATTTGAGGTCCTATGCGCCGCACACTCGTTCACGAGCGTTGTGATATATGGCGGCGTCAAATACGAACCGCAGATAAAAGCTCTGAAGGCCGGCGTGCAGGTAATCATCGGAACCCCGGGACGGGTCCTGGATCATATCCAGCAGGGCCGACTCATCCTGGACGATCTCCGGATGATGGTGTTTGACGAAGCAGATGAGATGCTGTCGATGGGTTTCTACCCCGATATGCTCAAATTGAAGCGTTACCTGCCTCCAAAACGGCAATCCTGTATGTTCAGCGCTACCATTCCGAGGCGCGTCCGCTATCTGTCGAGGCAATTTCTGAACAATCCCGGTTTCCTTTCCCTCAGCACGGGAAACGTAAGCGTGGATGCCATCGAACATCGCTATTACCGGGTTGAGAAGATGGCCAAGGATCGCGTCCTTGCGCGGCTTATCGAAATGGAGAACCCTGAATCAGCCATCATCTTTGCCAACACCAAGCGGGATGTTGAGTACCTGGGTCAGTTTCTCAAGAACTATGGATTTGATGCAGACATCCTTTCTGGAGACCTCTCGCAGAAGGCTCGCGAAAAGGTGATGCAAAAGATCCGAGACGGTAAACTTCGATTCTTGGTGGCGACGGATGTCGCGGCAAGGGGCATCGATATTTCCGACCTGAGTCACGTGATCATGTACGATCTGCCTCAGGACCACGAATACTATGTGCATCGGGCCGGTCGAACGGCTCGAGCCGGAAAAACCGGAACCGCACTGGTACTCATTTCCATTGAAGAACAAAGAGCACTGCTTGCCATTGGGCAGCGCTATTCCATTCCCATGACACAACACGATGTACCAGGAGATGATGATGTAGCCCAACGCGTTACGGACAGATTGACCGTCGTGCTGGAATCTACCTTCAGAGATCTATCCAATCTTGAAAAAGAGCGGATGCAACGCTTCCTACCCCTGGTCGGAAACCTCGCAGATGAAGAGCCCGAACTGCTTGCCATGCTGTTGGACGATCTTTACCACGAGACGCTCCACAAGCGTCCGGTTTCGGGCCAAGGCGGTCGAAATGACGATAATAGAGAAGAGGGGAGAGGCCAGGACCGGGGCGGCGGCTCTCGATCGCGACGCTAGCTGAGCTACAGAGGTCTAATCGAAAAAGTGCAAAGGTATTTACGATGAATCGAATCACGCTTCTGATTTGCGGAGCAGTCCTGCTACTTTTCGGATGCCAGAATGGCACCGGGTCTTCGGATTCGTTCGACTGCGCAGCGTCTCTTTCGAACGAGGAATCCATGAACAGCATTGATGTAACCATGACGGAAGGATCAGATTATGGTCGTGGATTGCTTTCGAAATACACCTCATTCACGCTTACGACCGATCTAAGTGTTCTGACCGAGAATGAGTGTAAAATGCTTCCCCATCTGTTTGCGGCTGCCGACGAAATGGAGGCCATCTTCTGGATGCAGACATACGGAGATCGTGACGAACTTCTTGGCTCGATCGAAGACCCTGCCCTTCGCGAGTTTGCGCAAATCAATTACGGCCCCTGGGACCGCATCGATGGCAATGCGCCGTTCATCGACGGAGTGGGGGACAAGCCGGCCGGAGCCAACATGTACCCTTCGGACATGTCCAAAGAAGAATTTGAAGCCGCTGCTGCATCGAATTCAGACCTGGCAAGCCTCTACACGATGGTCGTGCGCGATGCTGATGAGAGCTTGACACCAATTGCTTATCACGATGTGTTTTCTGAGCACATGGAGCGCGCTGCGCATGAGCTTCGCGCTGCATCGGTTTTTGCCGACGAGCCCGGATTGAAGCGCTATCTCGAACTTCGCGCAGAGGCACTGACCTCTTCTGACTATCAGGAGAGCGACTTCGCGTGGATGGACATGAAGGACAACCGCATCGACATCGTCATCGGGCCGATTGAGACCTATGAGGATGGCCTCTATGGATACAAAGCCGCGGCGGAAGCATTCGTTCTCATCAAGGATTTGAGTTGGAGTGATCGGCTATCCCGTTATGCCTCCCTTCTTCCCATGCTCCAGGAAGGGCTTCCCGTTCCACCTGAATACAAGCAGGAAACGCCAGGAACGGATTCTGATCTGAACGCCTATGATGTGATCTACTACGCCGGTGATACCAACGCCGGATCCAAGACGATCGCCATCAATCTGCCCAACGACGAAGAGGTTCAGCTTCAGAAGGGTACGCGCCGCTTGCAGCTCAAGAATTCGATGCAAGCCAAATTCGACAAGATTCTCGTCCCCATTTCCAAAGTTCTGATCGTCGACGACCAGCGGGAATACATTTCATTTAACGCGTTCTTCGGAAATACCATGTTCCATGAAGTAGCGCACGGTCTTGGCATCAAGAACACGCTGGATGGTTCTTCAACTGTTCGCGGTGCTCTCAAGGAGCACGCTTCGGCGCTCGAAGAAGGAAAGGCAGACGTTCTCGGACTGTATATGGTCTCCAAGTTGATCGAAGAAGGCGAAATCGAAGCGGATATCCGCGAAAACATGGTGACCTTTCTGGCGAGCATTTTTCGCTCGATCCGATTTGGTGCATCGAGTGCGCACGGCCGGGCAAATATGATCCGTTTCAACTATTTCAGTGAGATGGGTGCCTTCACGCGTGATGAAGAAACCGGAACGTACAGCGCAGACTACGATAAGATGATCGACGCGATGAACGCTCTGACGGAGAAAATCCTTCGATTCCAGGGCGATGGTGATTATGACGGTGTATCGGCTTTTGTCGACGAATACGCTCGGGTAGGAAGCCGACTCCAAATGGATTTGGACAGACTCTCTGACGAGGGTATCCCGGTTGACATCGTCTTCAAACAGGGTCTGGCGATCGTGGGCAACTAGTCCACTTGTTGTGGATTCGCGTCCGTCAGTCTCATACCGGCAGTCGCTATCGCGTCGCCCAATTTGTGGTTAACGCGTCGAGGGAGCCTTCACCGATACTGGAAACCCAGTCGTCTCTGACGTTCTGATCCGCGAATACGTACAGTTTTCCCGCTTCGATATGCCATGCGTCCGGGGAGATATCGGCCGTAAATCCTTTGCTCATCGCAAACGAACAGAATCCCCCAAACTGTGGCGCATAGGACACCGGATCTTGCGCAAACATTGCTTTATTCTCAGCGGTTGAGAAATTCCACGTTGCGTCGCCCCAGTCGAATGATATCTCACTGTCACCAAGCGTAGCCTCGCCGGAAGTGAAGTAAGCAACCGGGTCATGTCCTTTCAACGCAACGCTTGCGCTGCTGTTATAAGTACCCCACCATCCCCACGATACGGGTGAGACTTTCTTTACGACAACGAACGTACCGATCAACAGAACTACAGCGGCCAATCCGATCGAGATCCACTTTTTCATTTCTTCGCGCCTTTTGTGTGGGTGTATCTATTCGGCGATGATATCCGTCATTGCGGGAAGCTCGCGGGCCGAACAAGAGCCACATGGTAATTCCTTCTTCTGAAAAATGCTGACTGGCGCACCGCGCAAGTATCGTAGACATCAGCGCTTGCCGACCAGCGCTGCGAGTTCTTCAGGATCCCTCGGTAATGCTGAGGTCAACACTTGAGCACCGCTTTCTGTGACAAGAATCACATCTTCGATGAATACAGAAATTTCGTCATGATGATTGTAGTACCACGGTTCGATTGTGAACACCATGCCGGATTCGAGCGTGGCCCCAATCAAGCTCGGGTCTCCAGCCGTCATGCCGATGTGATGCCCGAAAAAACTTCCCGTTTGCATGTATTGACGCTCGTTTTCTGGAGTTGCAGCTACAGCGATCTGCAGGAGTTGTGACAAAGTTGTGCCCGGGCGAACGGCTGCTATTACCGCATCGGACACCGCGGTTATCATGGACAGTTTTTCGGTCTGCTGCGCCGTGAAGGATCCAGAAACAGGAAACGTCCTTCCAACGTCGCTGATGTAGTAGTTCAGCTCCGTTCCAACGTCAAATATTACCAGATCGCCGTCGTTCATCTGGCGATTACGTCGATCATGGTGCGCCGCGAGAATTCTCCACGGCCAAAGCGAATTCGGCCCCGATTTGATAATGGAAGAGAAAGACAGCCGCTGCGCCCCGCCTCGCTTGTAGACGGCTTCAAGCTCGGCTTCGAGCATTCTCTCATCTACGCCCTCCCTGACAAATCCCGCAGCATGTTGTATTGCCTGCTCTGTCAGTGAGATTACTCTACGCAGGAGATCGATTTCCTCGGGGCTCTTGACCATTCTCAAGCGCGCGATGGCATCATACGCGTTCTCCAGAGTAACCCCGGGGTGTAGTTCAAGAATGCGACTCAGCATCGTCATCGCGGGATTCCAATCCATGATAAAGTCTTTTTCGACCGAAGAAATCATGCCCGGTCTTCCGAGATTTATCGACAGCCTCCGATCCTCACCAATCCACGAGGCGAGCACCCCTTCGAAATCTGTGTAAGGTTGCAGTTCGCTGATCCCAGCCATAAGCCCAATTTTCGGATCGTCGGCCAGCGGACGACCGGGAAAGTCATTCGCTCGCGAAGCACTCTCAAAACGGGAATCTCGGCGAGGGGCATAAATGATCGATCGTTCCCCTTTTACATCCATCACAAGGACGGAGTGGGGCAGTTCCAGCCCCGTGAAGTACATAAAATCGTTTGTCTGGCGGAATGTCGTTCCATGTGATCGTCCATGGGCGCTCGGGACCATGAAATAGTCTACGCCCTGCTCGTACAGGGTCTGCGCCATGAGCTGGCGACGATTCTCATACACGGCGAGATCATGTTCCAGCTCCGTCCAGTCAAAAAAACGTTGTTCTGGGGTCGCCGTGGCGGGCTGTTGCGCCGTCGCTGGTTTCAGCGGCACGACGCAGACGGCCGCAAGGAGGATCACAATCGTTCCAAGATGAGCTCTTCTCATGGGTCCCAACGGTTAAGTGAGTTATGCAGCCGAACCTCTTGATCAGGTAATATGATCCGGCTGAAGTGCTCGGTGGGGTGGTCCTAAGACCAGGCCTGCTCGATTCAGATGGTTGGATGATTGATCCCAACGGCC
>CALBJU010000056.1 GCA_937893205.1 uncultured Bacteroidota bacterium | reverse complement strand
GTTAAAATCTGCATCGTCCGTCTCGGCGACTTCGGTTAAAGGTTGGAAACAATTTGCTTGAATTGATCTCCACGATGTTCGTAGGAATCAAACATGTCGAAGGAGGCGCACGCGGGACTCAGGAGAACTACATCTCCCGGACGAGCCAGCAGGTGAGCGAGCTTTACAGCTTCTTCGAGTGACTCGGTGGTTACTCCATCTGCCGTGAACTCACCAAGCTCCGCCTGAATCGCCTCGGCGGCTTCGCCTATGGTTATCAGCGCCCGAACGCGTGTTTGAACGAGTGACTTCAGGCCCGAGTAGTCGTTGCCCTTGTCTCGTCCCCCGGCAATCAGCACAATGGGTTCAGTGAAGCTTTCTAGCGCGTACCAGAGTGCGTTCACATTTGTCGCTTTGGAGTCGTTGACATAACGAACACCGTCGATGTCGCGTACGATCTCAAGGCGGTGAGGAACCCCTTCGAACGATCGAAGGCTCTCTCTGACCACATCGCTTCTGACCTCCACCACACGTGCCGCAACGGCTGCCGCCAGCGAGTTGTACACGTTGTGACGGCCCCTCAAGGCCAGTTTTTCAGTCGGCATTAGGTTTTCCTCTTGATCGTTGATTCGTAGCATCAGATTACTGTTTCTCAAAAAACCTGCTGCACGGATCTCATCCGTTATTGATATTCCGAGGGCAATGGGCCCCCGGACTTTCTTGCGGATGAATCGAGCAATACGCTCGTCATCCTGGTTAAAAATGAAGGTGTCGACACCAGTCTGATTCTCGCAGATCCGCAGTTTGCTGGCCGCGTAGCGATCGATGTCTTCGTTGTATCTGTCCAGATGGTCCGGGGTGATGTTCAGAAGAATCGACACGTCAGGTCGAAAGGAGTCGATGTGGTCGAGCTGAAAGCTCGATACTTCGAGCACGACCAGATCATCAGGCCCGGTCCGGTCAGTGTCATCGGAGAAGGGACGACCCACGTTGCCGCAGACAAACGTGTTTCGGCCCGCACTTCTGAACAGATGACCGAGCAGCTGGGTCGTCGTCGTCTTCCCGTTTGAGCCCGTGATCGCAATGATGCGTGCAGCGCAGAACCAGCTGGCCACTTCAATCTCCGAATAGAGGGGTGTGCCTCTTGATAGTGCTTCCTGCATGGGTTCCGCTTCGTCAGGGACCCCTGGGCTGGCTACAACAATATCTGCTTGCCAGGCTAATTCTGTGTGACCCGAGGCCTCGTAGGCGATTCCCTGCGTGTTGAATGAGTCCTGTGCACTTTCGGCAATGCTACCAGCGTCCGAGACGAACACATCCGCTCCGTGTCGTTTCAAGAGTGATGCTACGGCTCGACCGCTCCGCGCGGCTCCAAGAACTGCGACTCGCTTTCCGCTCACATATGGTGCTCCTCGGGTACTCATCTAATCCGCAACACGAGTAATGTGGCAATGACAGTGACGGTGGTAATCAGCCAGAATCGAAGGACAATCTTTGCTTCGTGAGTCCCGCCGGCTTCATAATGATGATGAATGGGCGCCATGCGGAATACACGCTTTCCGGTCCCGGTTTTCTTCCTGGTGTATTTGAACCAGGTCGTCTGAATGATCACCGAAGCGGTTTCGAAGAAAAAGACCGCACACAAAAGGGGCAGCAGTAATTCCTTCTTGATCATCAGGGTCATCGTCCCGATGGCAGCTCCCAGAGCAAGTGATCCCGTATCTCCCATGAACACGGTGGCCGGGTAGCCATTATACCAGAGGAAACCGAAACAGGAGGCGGCAAGCGCGGCCGCAAAAATGGTCAACTCTCCGGCTCCCGGCAGCTGCATTTCAGTTAAGAACTCTGAGAGAACCTCATTTCCCGCGATAAACGTCAGGGCGGTCAGACCAACGGCTACGATGCCGGTCACCCCCGCGGCGAGTCCATCGAGACCGTCTGTCAGATTGACGGCATTCGAGAGCGCCGTCAGGATAAAAATGACGACTGGAATGTAGATCAACCAACCCAGGTCGATGTCGGTCACGAAGTGCCGAAAAACATCATAGTCGAGCGTTTCGCCTGCTACAAAGGGTAGATAGGTGAGCGTGTTCGTTTCGGCGAACTGAGGGTGGAAGTACAGAACGGATCCTACCAATAACCCGAGCGTGACTTGGCCAGTTATCTTGATCCTGGCTGGAAGACCCGACTTATTCCGTTTTACGATCTTGATGTAATCGTCGGCAAATCCGAACGCGCCCATCCAGGCGGTCGCCACCATGATCAACCAGACGTACACCTCCGCGATCGCCCCCCAAAGTAGTGTCGCGCCCAGGACCGAGACCAAAATGATGAGCCCACCCATGCTCGGGGTGCCCTGTTTGTGCGTGTGATCAACCGCCCCTGCATGAATTCCCTCGCGAACCTGCTCCCCAAGTTGCTTTCTACTGAGCCACTCGATGATGTAGCGGCCAGCGTAGAGCGAAATCACCAGCGCCGTGATGGCCGCCAGAGACGCCCGCACGGTGCTGAACTGGACTATCTGAAATCCCGGGGGCTGAAAGGCCTCCTCCAGATAAATGATGAGATAGTAAAGCATGGATTGAGGGTGTGTTTGCCCGGGCGCGAACGCCGCGTGCCTACATAGTTCGTTTGCTCGATGTCAATTCAGCGCCGAAAGCCAATCTGGCCTCCTCCCGATCGTCAAAATGAATATTTGTTGTGCCGATCACCTGGTAGGTTTCGTGGCCTTTCCCGGCCAGAACCAGCGTATCTCCCGGCGCCATACTTGCAGCAGCCTTGCTGATCGCATCACGACGGTCGATTTCCCAGAACGCGTCCTCAGGATTGAGGAGCCCCTGTCTGACGTCGTCCATAATTTGCTCCGGATCTTCTGTCCTCGGGTTGTCACTGGTCACGATTAGTTTATCTGCAAGACGCTCGGCGACGGCGCCCATCTGCGCTCTCTTTCCAGGGTCCCGGTCGCCTCCACAACCGAAAATGCACCACAGCGTCGAGCCAGGCTGCATACTCTCAAGTGTTGCCTCCAAAACATTCTTCAGCGCATCGGGCGTGTGTGCATAGTCCACGATGACCATCGTGCCGCCGTCGAACTGCATTCGTTCGAATCGACCTTCGACCGGTGGACTGGAAGCAAGTGCGTCGATGCTCTCGAGTGCTGAAAGCCCCAGTGCGCGACTTGCTGCATAAGC
>CALBJU010000055.1 GCA_937893205.1 uncultured Bacteroidota bacterium | reverse complement strand
CCATTATAACCGGTATAGATCTGGCGGGGGCGATTGATGCGGGTCGCCGGATCGTTTTTCATTTCCAACCACTGCGCTATCCATCCAGGGAGCCGTCCAAGAGCAAACATGACCGTGAACATATTGGTTGGAATGCCCATCGCTCTGTAAAGGATGCCGGAGTAAAAATCGACATTCGGGTAGAGGCCGCGCTCGATAAAATATTCATCCTCCAGAGCGATTCGTTCCAGTTGTTTGGCCAGATCAAGAAGCGGATCATCGATTCCAAGTTGCTCCAGGACTTCATCCGCGATTTTCTTAATCACACGAGCACGGGGATCGAAGTTCTTATATACCCTGTGACCGAAACCCATCAGGCGGAAATCGTTCGATTTATCTTTGGCCATATCCACGTATTTCTGAAAATTACCGCCGTCCTGGCGAATCATTTCCAGCATGCTGATTACCGCCGTGTTCGCACCGCCGTGCAAGGGGCCCGAGAGAGCACTGATACCAGCTGATATCGAGGAAAACAGATCAGCTTCGGAGCTACCCACCATTCGAACCGTAGATGTAGAACAATTCTGTTCATGATCGGCGTGTAGAATGAGCAGCATATCGAGCGTGCGGACCAGTAAATCGCTCAGTTCATAGTCTTCTGAGGGCACCGCGAACATCATGTGCAAGAAATCTGGAGCGTACGCCAGGTCATTTCGCGGATATATGTACGGCTGGCCAATTGATTTCTTGTAAGAGAACGCCGCAATGGTTTTTAATTTCGCCAACAAACGGATGACGTTCAGCTGAATGTCTTCACCGTCGTCCGACACGGGATAATATGCCGATAGCGACGACACAATGGTCGAAAGGACGCTCATCGGAGGAGCGGTTGCCGGATACCCCTCGAAGAACTTTTTCATGTCTTCGTGGAGCAACGTGTGCTGAGCAATCTCCACGCGAAAGGACTCCAACTCAGAGTGGGTCGGCAATTCTCCAAAAATGAGTAGAAAGGCGACGTCCAGAAAGGAGGATTTGTCAGCCAGATCCTCTATTGAGTAGCCACGATAACGAAGGATGCCCTTTTCACCGTCGATGAAGGTGATTGCACTCTGGCAGGACCCCGTATTGGCATATCCAGGGTCGAGCGTGATGGCGCTCGTTGTAGCTCGCAGCTTCCGAATATCGATTCCGACCTCCTGCTCCGATCCGACGGTTGTGGGGAGGTCGATTTCGTTGTCTTTAAACGTTAGTCTGGCAGTATCCATGTTGATCAATCTGGGCAGTAATAGAAAGGGGCCCGCAATGAGGAAAAGTAGTAGTTTCTAACGCCACAAGGCAGCTCTGGAGCCCCCATAATCCAATCTGCAACGAAAATTCGCTGATGGGCCTTTTCGAAGTAATGGGGTCCACAATTTGAACGACCAAGTTGCTCTGTGGATGAGAATACACACCTTTTAATACGCTGTTGATGCTGTCGCAACTCAACAAGTTAATTGCCGAATACCTGTTCAACGAGCCTTCGTTGGAGGATTTGTTCAATCCCTACTCGACCATGAATCCGGATCTGGATCGCGCCGACGCTGTCGAAATTCGGCGCGCCAATCTGAATCGGTACATACTGGATCGTCCGAAGAATCCACTCGTCCTCTTGCTCGCAGAAGCACCAGGACCCTGGGGATGTAGGTTCTCCGGTGTTCCGATCACGAGTGAGGAGCAGCTCCTGGAGCCTTCTTTCCCCTTGGACGGACTACAAGCGAGCCTTGCCGAGAAACCGTACAAAGAGTACAGCGCGTCGGTCTACTGGCGTGTTCTTCAGCCATTCTACGAGCACATCTTCACCTGGAACACGGTGCCGTTTCATCCCCATCACGTCGGGAAGCCCTTGAGCATTCGCACTCCGCGCGCCTCAGAGATAAATCGATTCACGTCATTGCTGGAGGGCATCGTTTCGGCGATGGACCCAACGCTGATCATTGCGATCGGTCGGAAAGCGGAAAAGGCTCTGTCTATCATCGGCGCAGAGGCGGTCTATGTTCGACATCCATCTCAGGGCGGTGCTACATTGTTTGAGCAGGGAGTGCTCCACGAACTACGTGAACTGAATCTATCCGTATCCGATGAGTGACGACGATCTTTTTGATGCCTCAGCCAAGGATTTCCGTTCCTCGCGGGCGCCGCTTGCCGATCGGATGCGGCCCCGAACGCTGGACGAGTTCATCGGACAAGAGCACATTCTTGGCCAGGGTCGGCTGCTCAGGCGCTCCATCGAGGCAGATCGTGTAACATCGATGATTTTTTTCGGTCCTCCGGGCACCGGAAAGACCACGTTGGCTCGCATCATCGCCGGTTCGACCAAGTCCCATTTTGTGACGCTGAACGCCGTGTTATCGGGCGTGAAGGACATTAGGGCTGCTATTGCAGAGGCTGAAACCCGTCAGAAGCATCACCAGCAGCGTTCCATTCTCTTCATCGACGAAGTTCACCGCTTCAACAAGGCGCAACAGGATGCGCTTCTGCCTCACGTAGAAAACGGCACGGTCGTCCTCATCGGAGCGACAACCGAAAATCCCTATTTCGAAGTGATCAAAGCGCTGGTTTCGCGCTCCCGGATCTTTGAAATGAAGTCGTTGACGGAGGATGATCTTCAAGGGGTGGCACGTTCCGCGCTAACGAACGACGAGAGGGGCTACGGGCGTCGGGACGTAAGTGTTGACGATGATGCCCTGGCTCATCTGGTCTCGACCTGCAATGGTGACGCTCGCTCGCTACTCAATGCACTGGAACTGGCCGTCGAAACGACAGCCGACGGGGATGTCATCACACTTGAGGTGGCAGCCGAGTCGATTCAGAAGCGAGCCGTTCTTTATGACAAGGAAGGAGACGCCCACTACGACGCCGTGAGCGCCTTCATCAAGAGCCTGCGGGGCTC